>NZ_JALKFU020000041.1 GCF_023242965.2 Frankia sp. AgKG'84/4 | reverse complement strand
GGCCGCGGTCGCGCGGGCCCGCGCGCGGGCCGGGCCGGCGCCGGGTTCCCAGAACTGATCGTTACGGGATCGTTACGACCGCGTCCTTCTCGCGACATCGACCTCTCGTCGAATGCCAGTTGACGGTGGTTCATGCGGGGAGACGTCGCGGGGGTGGTGGGCCGTGTCCGAGGCATCTGGCTCGGCGGGCTCGTCGCTGGCCGAGCGGGCGGCCGCCGACGGGACGACGTTCGTGCTCGCGACCTTCGTCGATCTCGACGGCAAGCCGTGCGCGAAGCTCGTCCCGGCCGCGGCGCTCGACCGCGCGCAGGCCGACGGCGTCGGCTTCGCGGGCTTCGCCGCGGGCGGCACCGGCCAGGTCCCCGGCGACCCGGACCTCATCGCGATCCCCGACCCCGACTCGTACGTGGCGCTGCCGTTCGTCCGGCCCGGCCTGGCCATGGTGCAGTGCGACCCGCACGTCGAGGGCCAGCCGTGGCCGTACGCGCCGCGGATCATCCTGCGCCGGATGACCGAGCGGCTCGCCGCCGCCGGGATGTCCCTGCGGGTCGGCGCGGAATGCGAGTACTTCCTCGTCCGCCGCGGCGCCGACGGCTCGATCGTGCCCGCCGACGCCGACGACCGGGCGGCGAAGCCCTGCTACGACGCCCGCGACCTCACCCGCATGTACGAGCACCTCACCGAGGTCTCCGCGGCGCTGGACGGCCTCGGCTGGGACAACTACGCCAACGACCACGAGGACGGCAACGGCCAGTTCGAGCAGAACTTCGCCCACGCCGACGCGCTCACCACCGCCGATCGGGTCATCGCCTTCCGCTACCTGGTCCGGATGATCGCCGAGCGCCGCGCAATGATCGCGACCTTCATGCCCAAGCCGTTCGGCGGGCTGACCGGCAGCGGCATGCACCTGCACCTGTCGCTGTGGGCGGGGCAGCAGCCGCTGTTCCCCGACGGTGGCGACCCCCGCGGGCTCGGCCTGTCGAAGCTCGCCTACTCGTTCGTCGCGGGCGTGCTCGGCCACGCCCCGGCCCTGCTCGCCCTGCTCACCCCGACGGTGAACTCGTTCAAGCGGACCGGAGCGCAGCCGCCGAGTTCCGGTGCCACCTGGACGCCGACCCGGGCGACCTACGGCGGCAACGACCGGACCCACCTCGTCCGGGTGCCCGACGGCGACCGGGTGGAGATCCGCGTGGTGGACGGTGCGGCCAACCCCTACCTGGCGATCGCCGGGCTGATCGCCGCCGGGCTCGACGGTGTCGACACCGGGCTCGACCCCGGCCCGGTCGGCGGCGCCGGTGGAGTCGGTGGGCTGCCCGCCCGCGCCGCCGAACTGCCACCGACCCTGCTGCACGCCGTCGAGGCATTCCTCGCCGACCCGGTGCTGACCGGGGCGCTGGCCGTGGCCGGCGGGGGCGGCGATGTTCCCGCCTACTACGCCGCCCGTCGGCGCGCCGAGTTCCTGGAATGGCACAGCCAGGTCGGTGCGTGGGAGGTCGACCGCTACCTCACGGCGTTCTGACCGACGCCGCGGACCGATCAGCCGGGAGGCGCCATGTGTGGCATCGCGGGCCTGCACCTGTTGGACCCCGCCCTACGGGAGCGGCTCGGGTCGATGGTGACCGGCATGCTGCGCGGCGTCGCCGAGCGCGGCCCGGACTCGGCGGGCGTCGCCATCCACGACACCGGCGGCCTGCGGGTGCGCAAGGAGGTCGGCGACCCGCTGGCCTTCGCCGACCGGATCGACCTGGCCGGCCAGGCGGGGTCGCGGGCGCTCGCGCACACCCGGATGGCCACCGAGTCCGCGGTCACCGCCGCCCACTGCCATCCGTTCGTGGCCGGCACCGCCCCGGCGGCGGACGCCAGCCTCGCGCGGCCCGGCGCTCTGCCGTTGGGCGGTACGCAGCTCTGCCTCGTCCACAACGGGTCGTTCGCCAACCACGCGACGATCCGCCGCCGGCTGGCCGCCGCGGGCGTCATGACCGAGACGGACAACGACTCGGAGGTCGCCGCGTGCTACCTGGCGACCCGGCTGGGCGCCGGCGACGACCTCGCGACCGCGCTGCGCCGGCTCACCGCGACCTTCGACGGTTTCTTCACCCTCGCCGTGACCACGGCGGACAGCTTCGCTGTCGTGCGGGACCCGATCGGCGCCAAGCCGGCGATCATCGCCGAGACCGACCAGTGGGTGGCGGTGGTCTCGGAGTACCGGGCGTTACTCGGCCTGCCCGGCCTGGCCGACGCACGCGTGTACGAACCGGAGCCGGAGGAGGTCTACCTGTGGGCGAGCTGATCATGGCGGTGCGCGGCCCGGACGGCACGGGCCCGGACGGCACGGGCAGCCCGGAGGGGGCCGACGACATCGAGTTCGACCTCGCGGTGATGTCGACGCGGCACGTGAACGCCGCCCTGCGGGCGCTGCCGGACGGCGCGCGGGCCCGGGTGGTGAACCCCGCCGGCCGGCACAACCTCGCCGTCGGGCTGAGCCGGGCGATCCGGGTGCGTATCGCCGGCCCCGCCGGCTACTACGTCGGCGGCCTGAGCGCCGCGGCCGACGTCGACGTCGACGGGCCGGCCGGCTGGGGAGTGGGGGAGAACCTCATGTCCGGCACGGTCCGGGTGCGCGGCGCGGCCAGCCAGAGCGCTGCGGCCAGCGCGCACGGCGGCCTGGTCGTGGTCGAGGGCGACGCGTCGCTGCGGGCCGGCATCTCGCTCAAGGGCGGGCGGCTCGCGGTCGCCGGGGACGTGGGGCGCTACTGCGCGTTCCTCGCCCAGGCCGGCACGATCCTCGTCGGCGGCGACGCCGGGGAGGCGCTCGGCGACTCGCTCTACGAGGCGGTGATCTATGTCGCCGGCCGGGTCCGCAGCCTCGGCACCGACGCCCGGGTCGAGGACCTGACAGAGGCGGACGTCGCCGCGGTGCGGGCGCTGGCCGCCGACGCCGGCTTCGACCACGTCGACCCGCAGAACGTCACCCGGGTCGCCTCGGCCCGCTCGCTGTACCACTTCGACACCGCCCAGCACGCCGCCTACTGACGGGAGTCGACGATGCCCCGGTACGACGCGATGGGCGACGACGCGTTCGACGCCAGCCCGGCGCACCACACCTTCGGCCCGCCGGTGATCGCCGGGATCCGGGAGCGCGCCGAGCTCGGCCGCTACCCCATCCGCGGCTGGGGGGCCCGTCGGGCCGTGCCGGACTTCGACGACCTGCTCCTGCTGACCGCCAGCGCCTCCCGGTATCCGCTGGAGGGCTACCGGGAGCGCTGCGACACGCGGACCGTCCTGGGCGGGCGCCGCGCCGGGCGGCCGGTCGTCCTCGACATCCCGATCACGATCGCCGGGATGTCGTTCGGCTCGCTGTCGGCGAACGCGAAGGAGGCCCTGGGTCGCGCCGCGTCGCTGGTGGGGACGTCGACGACGACGGGGGACGGCGGGATGACGCCGGAGGAGCGCTCGGCGTCGCGCACGCTGGTCTACCAGTGCCTGCCGTCGCGGTACGGGTTCAACCCGGTCGACCTGCGGGCCGCGGATGCGGTCGAGATCGTGCTGGGCCAGGGCGCGAAGCCCGGCGGCGGCGGGATGCTGCTCGGCCAGAAGGTCGGCGCCCGGGTGGCCGGGATGCGCACGCTGCCCGAGGGTGTCGACCAGCGCTCGGCGAGCCGGCACCCGGACTGGACCGGCCCCGACGACCTGAAGATCAAGATCGAGGAGATCCGGGAGGCCACTGACTGGCAGGTCCCCGTCTACGTCAAGATCGGGGCCACTCGGGTCGACCACGACGTCCGCCTCGCGGTGGCCGCTGGCGCGGACGTCGTCGTCGTCGACGGCATGCAGGGCGGCACCGGGGCGACCCAGGACGCGTTCATCGAGCACACCGGCATCCCCACCCTCGCCGCGGTACGCCTCGCCGCCGACGCGCTGGCCGACCTCGACCTGACCGGCGACGTCGGCCTGATCATCTCCGGTGGCATCCGGACCGGCGCGGACGTCGCCAAGGCGCTCGCGCTCGGCGCGGATGCCGTCTCCCTCGGCGTCGCCCCGCTCATCGCGCTCGGCTGCAACGCCCCGACCTACCGACTCCCCGCCGCCGGCGAGGCCCACGCCGACGTGGGGGCCGGGAGCGAGGTGGACGTGCGCGCGGAGTACACCGCGCTCGGCACCGCGCCGGGGCACTGCACCCACTGTCACACCGGGCGCTGCCCGGTCGGCGTCACCACTCAGGACGACGCGCTCGCCGCCCGGCTCGACCCGGCGCTCGGGGCGCGGCGGGTGGCGAACTACCTGCGGGCGCTGGCGATGGAGACGACGATGCTCGCCCGGGCCTGCGGCAAGAGCGACGTGCACCGGCTCGAACCGGAGGACCTCGTCGCGCTCACCGTGGAGGCGGCGGCGATGGCCCGGGTCCCGCTGGCCGGCACGGACTGGATCCCGGGCCGTTGAGCGGGCCGGCGAGCGCCGAGGTCGTCATCGTCGGCGGCGGCATCGAGGGCGCGGCGACCGCCTGGGCGCTGACCAGCCGAGGCGTCTGCGACGTGCTCGTCCTGGAACGGGCGACGGTCGGCTCGGGCGGCACGGGTCGCTCCAGCGGCATCGTCCGCTGCCACTACGGGGTGCGGTCGCTGGCGGTGATGGCCTGGTGCGGGGTGCGGCTGTTCACCCACGCCGCCGAGATCCTCGGCGTGCCCGGCGGGATCGGGTTCGAGCGGGTCGGTTACCTGGTCGGGGTCGGTCCCCGGGACGCCGCGGCGCTCGCGGCGAACGTCGCCGCCGCCGCCGGGGTCGGGGTCGACACCCGGCTCGCTGACCCGGCCGAGGTCGCCGAGCTGTGGCCGGAGGCGGACCTCGGCGACTTCGCCGCGTTCGCCTACGAGCCGCACGGCGGCTACGGCGATGCCTACCGGACGTGTCACGCCTACCTGGCGGCGGCGCGGCGCGGGGGAGTGCGGGTGCGCCAGGGGGCGACGGTGGTCCGCATCCTCACCGACGGCGACCGGGCGGTCGGCGTGGAGCTGGCCGACGGCAGCCGGATCGCGGCGGGCACGGTCGTGCTCGCCGCCGGGGTGTGGTCCGCGGCGCTGGCCGCGCAGGTGGGGGTGGACCTGCCGCTGCGCGCCCAGCGAGAGCAGATCCTGCTGGTCACCCCGGGTGCGCCGGTCGCAGGGCGGCCCGTGCTGTCTGATCTGGTCGGACTGCAGTACCTGCGGCCCGAGCGATCCGGTGAACTGCTCGTCGGCAACAGCGACCATAGCCGGCCGCAGTGGGTCGACCCCGACGACTACCGCGCCGGCGCCGACCCCGACTACGTCGAGACGGCCGTGGGCCGTTTCGCCCACCGGTTCCCCGGCCTGCCGGACGTGGCGCTGGCGTCGTCCTACGCCGGCTGCTACGACGTCACCCCCGACTACAACCCGATCATCTCGATCACCCCGGTCGACGGTCTGATCGTCGCCGCCGGGTTCAGCGGGCACGGCTTCAAGATCTCCGTGGCGGTCGGGGAACTGGTGGCCGATCTCGTGGTCGACGGTGACTCCAGCCATCCGCTCATCCCCGCCGCGGACTTCCGGCTGTCCCGGTTCGCGGAGAACGCCCCGCTGGTCAGCCCGCATCCCTACGTGGGAGCCGGGCAGATGCGCTGAGGCGCGGGGCGCGTCAGGACGGTTCGTGCGTCCCGTAGGCAGTGATGGACAGGAAGCGGATCGGCAGCTCCAGCAGCCGCACCGGGCCGTGCGGGCCCTGGCCGTCGAACATCAGCGCGTCGCCGGGGCGTAGCACGTAGCGAGCCTCGCCATGGCCGTACTCCAGGACGCCGTCGAGGACGTAGAGGAACTCGGTGCCCTCGTGCTGGAACAGCGGGAACACCTCGCTGGCCTCGCTGAGGGTGACCAGCAGCGGTTCCATCCGCCGGGGGCCGCCCCGCAGCGTGCCGAGCAGTTCGTAGAGGTGGCCGACCCGGCTGCCGCGCCGGACGATCCGCGCGCCGTGCCCGGCGGGTACGAACACCGCCTCCCGCTCGTCGTCGACGCCCCGGAACAGTGCGGTCACCGGCACGCCGAGGCCGGCGGCGAGCCTGCTCAGGGTGGACAGGCTGCACGAGGTCTGGGCGTTCTCGATCTTCGAGAGCATCGCCTTGGACATCTCCGTGCGCCGCGCCAGCTCGGCCACGGACAGCGCGGCGCCGAGCCGGTACTCCCGGACCCGGGCGGCGATGACCCGTTCGAGGGCCTGCTCGCCCGACGCGCTGGACACGCGTCCAGCGTAGGGCGCTGCCCGCCCGGCCAGGTCAGGACCGGTGCCGTCAACGCGGGGACGGAGGCGGCGCCCGCGCCGGCTGCCCCCGGTTTGCCGGCCGGCCGCACCCGGGTAGAGGTCGGAAGGTAGTTGCAATCTAACTAATCGTGATGACAACGGTCGTGGTGGCGGCAGATCGTGACGCCCGCGCGTCTGGCGGCGGACCGGTCGCGACGACGACGTTGCGAGCTGACGATGGTCACGAGCTGACGATGGTCACGAGCTGATGATGGAGGTGGCGTCATGGTGCTCCCCACGCGCAACGGCCCCGAGGGTACGGCCCTCGCGAGCCGCTGGGACCCGTTCCGTGAGATCGAGGAGACCTGGAGCCGGATGGGCAGTCTGCTCGGCGACGTCGCCGGTGGCGCCGGCCGGCCGCTCGGCGTGCTGGCGGGCCCGGCGCGTCCGATCGACGTCGAGGAGACCGACGACGCCTTCGTCGTCGAACTCGAGGTGCCCGGCGCGCGCCGCGAGGGCATCGCCATCGACCTGCGCGACAACGAGCTGCACGTCTGCGGCGAGGTTCGCGAGCGGGAGAAGGCCGGGATCGCGCGCCGCCGGGCGCGGCGCTTCGGCCGGTTCGAACACCGTGTCACCCTGCCCGGCGAGGTCGACGCCGAGGGTGTCACCGCCGGCCTGACGGATGGCGTGCTCACGGTGACGCTGCCGAAGGCGAGCCGTAGCCAGCCCCGGCACATCGAGATCACGATCGGCGACGCGAACGGCGAGGCGAACGGCGCGACGCGGGACGCCGTCGGCACGGGCCGGGACTCGAGCGGCACGGGCCGGGACTCGAGCGGCACGGTGGCGGACGGCGACGCCCGCCCGGTCGGCTACGGAGGAATGACCACCGGTCACGCCGACGAGGCCGAAGGGCTGGGCCGCGAGTTCCGCTGACGCGGTCCACGGCACCTTTCGGACAGCTTTTGGACAGGAGCCGGGCGAATCTCCCGAGTCCAGGCACACTATGGTGCGTCTGGCGATCGAGGGAGAATGCAAGTGCCTGGGACCCCGCTTCACGTCAGCACCCCGGCCGGCGAGGTGACGCTTGACGGTGACGCGCGCGCCGTGATCGGCCGAGCCCGGGTGGCGGACATTGTGATCAATGATGGCCGGGTGTCCCGACGACACCTGGTGCTCCAACCGGTCGGGATGGGCTGGCGGATCGAAGACGTCAGCGCCAACGGCCTGTGGCAGGACGGTCGCCGCTTCGGCGACCAGGAGATCACCGGCGAGACCCGGCTGCGCCTGGGCGCCGCGGACGGCCCGGAGGTCGTCCTGCTGCCCGGTCGGCCGAGCGCCCCGGCGACCGCGCCGACCCGCGGTCCGGACTCGGCGCCGATCTCCATGGAGGACCTCGCGGCGTACGCCTCGGGCGCGCTGCCGGTGGAGGTGCCGCCGACGCCGGTGACCGCGCTGGCCGAGCCGGCCCGGATTCCCGCCGGCGCGGGGGTGCCGGGCCAGTCGGCGGGGCCGCCGTCCGGCTCCTGGCCGGTGGATCCGGCGACGACGCAGAGCGAGCTCGTTCACTCGCGGCGCCGGGTGCATCCGCTGGTGCCCGGCCGCATGCGCCTGGGACGGTCCCGGACCAACGAGGTGACCGTTGCCGATCTGCTGGCCTCCCGCCACCATGCCGAGCTGACCATCTCCCTCGGCGGCGTCGAGCTGGTGGACCTCGACTCGGCGAACGGCACTTTCGTCAACGGCCACCGGGTCAGCCGCGCGTCGATCCGCCAGCGCGACGTCATCGCGATCGGGCACCACCTGTTCCAGCTCGAGGGCAGCTCGCTGGTCGAGTACGTCGACTCCGGCGACGTCGCCTTCGAGGTGCAGGACCTGTCGGTGTTTGCCGGCAGCAAGCAGCTCATGCACGACCTCACCTTCCGCCTGCCGGGCCGTTCCCTGCTCGGCGTGGTCGGCCCCAGCGGCGCGGGCAAGTCGACGCTGCTCAACGCGCTCACCGGCTTCCGGCCCGCCGACGGCGGCTCGGTCCGCTACGCCGGCCGGGACCTCTACGCCGAGTACGACGAGCTTCGCCGCCGGATCGGCTATGTGCCCCAGGCCGACCCGCTGCACGACCAGCTCACCGTCCGCGAAGCTCTGCTGTACGGCTCGGAGCTGCGCTTCCCGGCCGACACCACCGGCGAGGAGCGCAGGGCCCGGGTCGAGGAGGTCATCGGCCAGCTCGGCCTGAGCGCGCACGCCGACACCCGCGTGGCCCGCCTGTCCGGCGGCCAGAAGAAGCGCACCAGCGTCGCGCTGGAGCTGCTGACCCGGCCCTCGCTGCTGTTCCTGGACGAGCCGACCTCCGGGCTCGACCCGGCGAACGACCAGTCGGTCATGGAGACGCTGCAGGGCCTGGCGAAGGGCGGCGGTGCCGGCTCCGCCGACGAGAGCGGCCGCACAGTCATCGTCGTCACCCACAGCGTGCTGTTCCTGGACCTGTGCGACTTCATCCTGGTGCTCGCGCCCGGCGGTCACGTCGCCTACTTCGGACCCGCCGACGGCGCGCTGCGCTTCTTCGGCAAGCAGGACTTCCGCGAGTTCGCCGCCGTGTTCCGGGAGCTGGAGGCGACCCCGGGCGACCAGATGGCGGCCCGATTCCGGGCGTCGGAGTTCTTCGTGCCCTCCGCCGTGGTGGCGCCGGCGGTCCGCAAGGCGCCGCCGGAGCTGCCCAGCATCCGCCAGCAACCGGTGCTCTCGCAGCTAAGCACGCTCACCCGACGCTACTGGCGGGTGGTCCTCGCCGACCGGTCCTACCTGCGGCTGATCGTCGCGTACCCGTTCCTGCTCGGCATCGTCCCGCGGATCCTGCAGTCACCGGACGGCCTGGGCCCGCTGCCGGACAGACCGAACGCCGGCGCGGCGAAGGTCCTCGTGGTGTTGGTGCTGTGTGCCTGCTTCATGGGGATGGCCAACTCCGTCCGCGAGATCGTCAAGGAACGGGCGATCTACCGGCGGGAACGGACGATCGGGCTGTCCCGGACGGCCTACCTCGGCTCCAAGATCATACTTTTGTCGATCATCACCACCCTGCAGTGCGTCGTGTTCACCCTGATCGCTATCACCGGGCGGACTCCACCGGAGGCCGTGGTGCTCGGCTCGCCGCTGCTGGAATGCCTGGTGGCGGTGATCGTCGGTGCGCTGGCGTCGATGATGATCGGTCTGTTCGTGTCCTCGCTGATCGACAACGCCGACAAGGCGATGCCGATCCTCGTCCTGGTCACCATGGGTCAGCTGGTGTTCTCCGGCGGGCTGACGTCGATGACGGGTCGGCTGGTGCTGGAGCAGATCAGCTTCCTGGTCCCGTCCCGCTGGGGCTTCGCCGCGCTGGCCAGCACCGACGACCTCAACACCACCGCCAAGCTCGGCAACCCGGCCCTGCGCAACGACCCGCCGGACACGTTCTGGGACCACAACGCTCAGACCTGGCTGACGGACGTCGGGCTTGGCGTCGTGATCTGCGTGGTGGCGCTCGCCCTGACCGCGCTCATGCTGCGCCGCATCGAGCCCAAGGTGACCCGGATCGCCGGCGCGGCCGCGGGACCCGGCGACACCGGCATCCACCCGGCGGCCCCCCAGGTCCCCGCCGGGCGTAGGGCACGCGGCTGAGCGGTCAACCGCGCTCGCCGGGCCCGGCGTCGAACCCGCGCCCGGCGAGCAGCTCGGCGACCTCCTCGCACCAGTAGGCCAGCCCGCACAGCTGGTAGGTCAGCGGACCGCGAGTCAGCACCGGCCTGTTGTGCTCGAACAGCGCGTGCCCGGCGACCTGCACGGCCCAGCTCGCGGCGAACATCGCCACGCCCACCCGGGGCCTGGCCACCACCAGGGGCAGCGCGAAAGCCACCCCGGGGATGCCGACGAGATGGGTCAGCCGAATCCCCCGGCTGGTGTGCTGCGAGCGGTAGAACGCCATCTTCGCGGCGAACGAGTCCACCCGGTCCGGTGGGCGAACCGCACCGGGTGCCGGGTCGGCGGGCACCGTCCTCGGGCGAACAGACATCTGTCCCTCCTTCTCGTACCGGCGCTTCGAGGGCCCCATACGGGTCGACGAGAAGCTCCTTCCCGCGATGGTGCGCCCCAGCCCGCGGGATGGTGTCCGAGTTGCGGGCTTGCGTCGTGGGAGATAGGACCCTGTGGTGAGTCGGGCTGACGCGGCGCCGGCCGGGACGCCGCGGGGCGGCGCCGGCCGGTTGCTGGCGGTCCTGACCGTCGCGACCCTGCTGCAGTGGCTCGGGTCGTTCGCGATCGCGCCGCTGCTGCCGCTGTACCTGCAGGGCCGCGACGTCCCCGCCGCCGGTATCGGCGTGGTGATGGCGGCGTTCTTCCTCGGCGCGCTGCTGTCGCAGTACCTGGCGGGGCGGGCCAGCGCGATCCACGGGCACCGGGTGGTGCTGCTCGTCGGCCTGGCCGGCTACGCCGCCGGGTGCCTGGGCCTGTACCTGTCGACCGGGGTGGAGGCGGCGTCGGCCGCGCGGGTGCTGCAGGGTGCCGGGGCGGGAGCCTTCGAGGTGGCCACGCTGACGGCGGTCGCCACCGCGGTGGCCCCGGGCATGCGAGGCCGGGCCTTCAGCGCCGTCTACACCGGGCAGCTGCTCGGAGTCACGATCGGCCCGCTCTTCGGCGGCCTCGCCGGCGAAAAGCACCTGGACGCGCTGTTCCTCGCCAGCGGAGCCGCCGGGGTGCTGGCCTCGCTGCCGGTCCTGTGGCTACTGCCGGCGACGGTGCTCGCCACCACGACCGGTGCCGGTGGCGCCGGCGTTCGCCGCGGGCTGCCGGATGACCGGGACCCACCGCGCGGCCGGTCCCGGGTGTGGTCGAGAGCCGGCCGGCTGCTCACCCCGGGCATGGCGGGCCTGCTTGTCGTCGCGGCCAGTGACGGGCTCACCAGTGGCGTGTACGAGACGTGCTGGAGCCTGTTGATGCGCCGCGAGGGGATGTCGACCGCTGTCATCGGCCTGACCTTCACCCTGTTCGGCCTGCCCTACCTGCTGTTCGCCTGGCCGGCCGGCTGGCTCGTCGACCACCATGACCGCCGGGTGCTGGTCGTGGTGAGCGTGGCGCTGCGTGCCGCGGCGGTCGCCAGCTACCCGTTCCTGCCCGTGCTGTCCGTCATCCTGCTGGTCGGCTGTCTGGAGGGTGTCCTGCTCTCGGTCAGCCGGCCGGCGGCGCAGTCGCTGCTCGCCCAGGAGAGCGCCACGGCCGGCCTCGCGGGGCGCGGCCAGGGGCTGTTCGCGACGACGCAGACCGCCACGACGGTGGTCGCGTCGGTCGCGTCGGGGGCGCTGTTCGCGGTCGACCACCGGCTGCCCTTCGTCCTGGCCGCGGCGTCGCTGCTGGCCTCGGCCCTGGTCGTGCCCATGCTCTGGCGCGCCGTCGCGGGCACCGACCGTCCGGTGCCCGCCCCGTTGAGCCCCGGAGGGCAGTTGCTCTCCGACGGGAACGCGGCGGGGCTGTGACGCCGGCGGGGCCTGGCCAGGGCGTCAGCCCACGCGCCCGGCGGCTGTCCGCAGGGCCTCGGCGAGCAGGCGGACGGCCGCGGGGATCTCCTCGGCGCGGATGCCGGCGTAGGACAACCGCAGGTGAGCGGATGCCTGCTCGCCGATGGTGAAGTACCGGCCGGGCAGCACGGCTACGCCGAGGCGTGCCGCCTCGCGCGCGACGACGAGGTCCTCGACGCCCGGCGGCAGCCGCAGGAAGACGTTCACCCCGCCGCGCGGCGCGGTGAACGAACAGTCGGGCAGGTACTCGGTGAGGGCGGCGACCAGTGTCGTCGCCCGCTGGCGCAGGGCCGCCCCGACCGACCGGAGCTGTGCCGCCCACGCGGGCCCGCTGACCAGCTCGATCGCGGTGTGCTGCAGCGGGCGGGAGACGAAGAAGTCGTCGACGATCCGCATCGCCGCGATCCGGCTCATCACCGGGCCGCGGGCGATCACCGCGCCGACCCGCAGGCTCGGGGCGAGAATCTTCGTCAGCGACACGATCGTGATGACCTGGCCCCGGTCGTCGTCCTGCGACAGCGGCGGGGGCGGCGGGGTGTTGGCGAAGCCGAGCCAGCGGGCGTAGTCGTCCTCGATGACGAACGCTCCGGCGGCCCGGCAGGTCTCCAGCACCTCGGCGCGCCGGGACGCGGCGAGGACGCTGCCGTCCGGGTTGGCGTAGGTCGGCTGGATCACCAGCAGGCGGGCGGAACTGCGGGCGAACGCGCCCCGCAGGAGTTCGGGCCGGATGCCGTCGTGGTCGCCGGGCACCGGGATCGGTACCAGTCCCGCACTGCGGGCGACGGCGAGCGCGCCGGGGTAGGTCGGGGTCGAGAACAGCACCGGCTGGCCGGCGGGCAGGATCGCCCGGAACGCCGCCGACAGCGCACCCTGGCTGCCCGCCGTGACCAGGACGTTCTCCGGGTCGGCGCCGAGTGAGCGGCCGAACCAGCTGCGCAGTTCCGCCAGCCCCGCGGTGGGTGGGCTGGCCCAGGCGTCGGGCCGGCGCGCGGCCCGGCTGACGGCGGCGGACAGACGGCCGTCCGCCCGCAGGCTCGCGTCGAGGTACCCGGCACCGAGCTGGAAGCCGGCGGTGTCCGCGGCCTGGAAGATCGTGTCGACGCCGGCGGAGTGCACGGGGCTCGGGCCGAGCGCGACCTGCTGCCAGTCGGTGTCGCCGACCCGCACCGCCTGGCGTGCCGAGATGAAGGTGCCCGCCCCGGGCCTGGTCACCAGCCGGCCCTCGGCGACCAGCCGGCCCAGCGCCTGCTGCACGGTCACCGGGCCCACACCGAGGCGCAGCTGCAGGGCGCGGGTGCTCGGCAGCTTCTCCCCGACGGCTCCGCTGTCCGCAAGTCGACGAAGCTCCGCGGCCACGCGGTCGACACTGCTATCGTTGACCATGAAGAATGATAATAGCGCTTTCATCCTTGGTGGGGCGCCGCTACCCGTCGTCGACCTCCTGTGCGCGGGCGGGCCGAACGATGCCTGAACTCCTGCTGCTGGGGCTGTTCGCAGCCGTGATCGGCGCGGCGGCCGCCTTCGGTCCGGACACGCGGGACCCCCGCTACCGACTTTTCGACCCGCGTGCGGGCCGGTCAACCCCGCCCAATGGCTCCCTCGTGGCCGGTAGCGCTGGCTCCCAGCAGTGCGCGGGCCGCGCCGCACCGCCGCCGGCCGGTCACGGCGTGGGCGGCGAGGTGGGACGCCGCCCCTGCGCGCCCGGTGACGAGGGGGCCGGGCAATCCGTCGACCTCGCCTGACTGTTGCGGTACCACGGCGAGGCCACAGTCATCGCGGCCTGCGCGTGGAATGTGGGCCCGCTGTCCGTCCGGTGTCCTTCGAAGCTCGTCGGCGGTGGCGGCCGGGACCGCGCACGACGGCCTTTGCGGTCGGTACGAAAGTGCAGGTCAGGTGGGGAAGTGGGCGCGCGCGGCCGGGGCGTCGACCACCCCGTAGAGGCGGCCACAGTGGCGGAAACCCCATGTGGTCAGTCCATTGACGGGCGCTAAGGTGAGCCCGCCGGAGTTAGCCGCCGTGGGGGATGGGTATGGAGATCGTATTTTTGTGCGAGCAGTACCCGCCGATCATCTGGGATGGGGCGGGGGTCTACACGCATGACATCGCCCATGCCCTGGTCGCGCTGGGCCACCGGGTCCACATCGTCTGCGCGCAGGGCCGCCGGCGCACCGACGAGGACCACGACGGCGTCCAGGTGCACCGCCGGCCGTTGCTGCGCCTGCCGGTCAGCCGATACCTCGGCGCGCTGGGCCGGCCGTTGCAGGGCGCGAACCACCCCCGTGACTCCCTCGCGCTGCGCTTCGTCCTCGCGATCTCGTACGCGTTCTGGCTGCGCCGGCTGAACCTGCGCCCGGATGTCATCGAGACCCAGGACGGCGAGACCCGCGGCCTGCGGATCGCCATGAAGCGTGACGTCCCCCTGGTGATCCACCTGCACACGCCGACGATGATGGATGTCCGGCTCCGGGAGGGGAAGCTGCACGGCCGCGGCGCCCTGGCCGACCGGATCGACCGCTTCTCCGCGCTGCGCGCCGACGCGCGCACCGCGCCGTCCGAGCTGATCGTCACCACGCTGCGGGACTTCGGCTGGCTGAAGAAGACGACCGACGCCGACGTCATCCCCTACCCGTTCGACCGCTCGTCCTACGCGCAGGTCGCCCCGGTGCGGGGCACCGACCAGACGATGCTCGTCGTCGGCCGGCTGGAGTGGCGCAAGGGCCTCGACGTGCTCCTCGACGCCGCCGCGCTGCTCAAGGAGCGCGGGCTGGCACCCACCGTCGTGTTCGCCGGCCAGTCCTCCGGCGTCATTGACGGCGTCCCGACCGGTACCTGGCTGGAACGCCGGGCGGTCGAGCTCGGCGTCGCCTACCGGTTCACCGGCCACCTCAGCCGGCCGGAGCTGGTCAAGGCCTACGAGGAGGCGCGGGTGGTGGTCGTGCCCAGTCGGTTCGAGAGCTTCTCGATCGCCGGCCTGGAGGGGATGGCCTCCGGCCGCCCCGTCGTGGCCACCGCGACGACCGGCGTCGCCACCTGGGTCGCGAAGTGGGAGGGCGGCACGGTCGTGCCGCCGGAGGACCCGCGCGCCCTCGCCGACGGCCTGGAGCCCTACCTCACCGACCCGGAACTCGCCGCCACGGTGGGCGCCCGCGGCCGGGTCGGCACCGCCGAACTCGAGCCGCGGCGGATCGCCGTTCGGCGGGTCGAGGTCTATCAGAAGGCGATCGACCGGCATCGCGAACGCCTTGCCGGGCGCCGCCGCCTGAAGCCGGCGCGGTGAGCGTGCCCACGCGACCCGGGCCCGCGGCGTGACCACGCTGGCCGGCGTCCCCCTGGAACATCCGGTGATGAACGCCGCCGGCACCTGCAAGTCGGCCGACGATGTCGATACCTTCGCCCGCTCGGCGGTCGCCGCGATCGTGGTCGGCTCGATCACCCTGCGGGCGCGCCCCGGGAACCCGGGGAACGTCTACTGGGCCGGCCAGAACTACTCGCTCAACGCCCTCGGCCTGCCCAACCGGGGCTTGGACTACTACCGCGAGCAGCTACCGCGGATGGTCGCCAGCGCCCATGCCGCCGGCAAGCCGCTCATCGTCAGCCTCGCCGGCTTCGCCGTCGCGGAGTACCGCCAGCTCGCCGAGGTCGCCGCCGCGTCCGGGGTCGACCTCATCGAAGTCAATCTGGCCTGCCCGAACGTCTGGGACGGCGGCGCCCAGAAGCGCATCGCCTGCTTCGACCCGGGGCAGACCGCGCAGGTCTGCGACGTGGTCGGCGCCGCGCTGCTCGACCGGCCGGCGGCCGGCTCCGGGGCGCCCGTCCCGTACGGCGTGAAGATCTCCCCGTTCTCCGACCCGGTGGCGCTGGCGGACCTCGCCGGCGTGCTGGGGGCGCGGGCCGGTCAGCCCGCGGGACCGCGTTTCGTCACCGCGGTGAACACGTTCCCGAACGCCTACGTCGGCGACGCCGACCATCGCCCGGTCGTCGAGGTGGAGCTGGCCGGGCTGAGCGGGCCGGCGCTCAAACCGGTGGGTCTCGGGCAGGTCCGCCAGTTGCGCCGGCTGCTGCCGCACACCGTCGACATCGTCGGCGTCGGTGGGGTGTCCGACGGCCGTGACGCCGCCGAGTACCTGCGTGCGGGTGCGGTGGCCGTGCAGGCCGCGACGGCGTTCTGGAACCGGGGTGAGGACCCGTCGGTGTTCGGGACGATCGTGTCCGGCTGGATCGACCAGGAGGACTGGATCGACCGGGAGGACACGACGGCGTCCTGACCGGCACGCGCGGCCGGCCGTGGGCTCAGCCGCCGGCGGCCAGCGTCCGCGGCGCGATCGCGTCTCCGTCGTCCGGCTCCACGGCGGCCGGGGCGGAGTGCTCGATCCTGTCCAGCCCGCCGCCCCCCTGTAACAGGGAGATCCGCCGGTCCGGCGGCGGGAAGGTCAGCCGGAAGGTGAACGCTGTCGCCGTCGGTCCGTGCGTGCGCAGGTGGCGCACCCGCTCCTCGGCTTCCGGCGGATCGGGCTCGTGCCCGGCGGGCACCCACCACAGGGCGTTCGTGGTCCGGGCCGTCGGGTAAAACCAGTCGCGGCGGTGGCGCAGGAACGCACCATGGCCCTGATGCAGAACGAAGTCGGCGAGCGCGTCCACCGACTTCCACACCGTCAGATTCACGATCGCGGTCAGCTGGGACGCGGACTCCAACCGGAAGGTGTGCACGGCGGCGGCGCGAGGTTCGGGCGGGCGGCGCCAGACGAAACCGGGCTGTCCGTCGGGGTCGGCCATCGGCGCGAGGCCGGCGACGAGGTCATCCGGCGCGGCCGAGTTGAGCGGGGCGCGCACTCGGGCGATGTTCACCTGGGCCAGATGGTAACCCGTCATGCGGGGAGCCTAGCCGCGGCACCCCGCACTTTCAGCAAATACGAACCGGCGCCGCGCTGCGGCAGGTCGTGGCGCCGCGCCCTGCCGCGGCGAGAATGGGCGGTCGGCGCCGGAACACCACCTCGGTGCCCTGGACGGCGGCAGAAAACGGTTCAGCCCGTGATGGAGATCGGTGTACCGAGCGGCAGCATTCCCGCCAGTCGTTCGATGTCTTCATTGCGCAGTCGGATACAGCCGAGGCTCGCGTCGGTGCCGATGAGATCCGGCCGGTTCGTGCCGTGCAGGCCGATGATCCCGTCGTCCCCGTTGAACTGTGTGATCACGTCCGAGAAGCCGGACAGACCGAACGCGTACGGTCCCCATGGGCCCCGCGGGTTGGCCGGCCGCAGCAGTTCCGTCAGGTAGAAGTCGCCGGCGGGTGTCGGCGTGCCACCCGTCCCGATGCCGACCGGCAGCCGGACGAGGACCCGGCCGTCGCGGGACACCGTCAGGCGGTGCTCCGAGCGGTCCACCAGCAGGTCGTAGGGCGTCTCGCTGAGGCTGACATCCGTTGCCCGCAGCCATCCCGACATCCCGTTCGGGCGGATCGGCAGGCGGACCCGCAGCCAACCTGGCTGGCGCCATTCGACGGCGAAGACCAGCGGCACGCCCTGACGGTTCGGGTTCGCCAGCGTTGCGCCGGGCGAGTCGGATTCCGGTGCCCGGAACCAGGTGATCTCGGCGCCCAGCGCGTGGGCGACGAGAGATCGGCGGGTCTCGGGCGCGGGCGCGGGCCTGGTGGCTGTGGGCCGCACCGTCGGTGCTGGGGCGGCAGGGATCGGCGACCCATCGCCGCAGCCGGCCGCCAGGACGCAGACGGCGAGCGCGCTGGCCGCCGGCCACCGCAGGGCCGCGCCGCGCGTGGGCGTGGAGGTCCAGCGCGTCCTGGTAGGCCACATCCGACGTCCCCCTCCGTCGCCGGAAGGCTACGTCAGGTGCTCGGTGGTCGCGGGTCAGTGCGGCCGATGCCGGCCCGCGCGTCGCTGCGTTGGTCCCAGCCGTCCCCCGCGGTCCCTGCGCGTTCCCGGTCCCTGCGCGTTCCCGGGGTCCCTGCGCGTTCCCGGGGTCCCTGCGCGTTCCCGGGGTCAGAGCCGGCGGGCGAGGATCCGGTAGGCGTTGGACCTGGTCCCGGACGTGAGGTAGGGCCGGCTGAGCCCGTCGACGACCAGACCCGCGGCGAAGACCGGGGCCAGCGCCGCGATCGCCAGGACACGCGCCGCCCAGCCCCGACCGGGATGGTCGACCTCGCGCCAGGGCAGTGCCGGCGACGGTGCGAGCCGCTGCAGCAGGCCGTAGGTGGCGATCACGGGATCGCCCTTCTGGTGGGTCTCGCCGAACGCCGTTTCCAGCACCTCGAATCCGCGTTCCTGAAGTGCCTCGACGAGGTTTCCGGCCGGAATGAGGTGCTGGTGCTGGGGAATCAGCCAGCCGGGCCAGAGGCTGCCGTACCAACGCGTCGCCGCACTGTCGGGATTGGGCACCTCGATCAGCAGATGACCGCCGGGATCAAGCACCGTCGCGGCGACGTCCAGCTCCGCGCGGGGATCCCGGGTGTGCTCCAGGTAGTGGAACATGCTGATCACGTCGTAACGGCCCTTCACCTCCCCGGCGAGATCGGGAAAGGAGCCGCGGTGGGCGTGGTCCACCCAGCCGCGCCGCGCCGCCTCCTCGATGCCGGCGCCGATATCCAGGGCGTCAAAGCGGGTCGACGGCCAGACGATGCGCGCCGAGTTACAGAAGTGCCCGTGGCCGCCGCCGACGTCCAGCCAGGTGCGCGGTGTCGGGATCGGCTGGCGGGCCCGGGCGAGGTACGGCTCGTCGCTGTGCCCGAAAACCTCCTCCATCGTGGCGGCGCCGAGGCCGTCATAGAAATCCCGGTAGTAGAAGTCGAGACCGTCGGAGTTGAGTCGCGGATTCTGGAAGGTGTGGCCGCAGTCCGCGCAGCGATCGACCCGGAAGACGCCGGGCTTGCCCTGGGCCACCTCCCGGCCGCGCATGCGCAGGCTGATGTTCGGCCCGCCGCACCAGGGGCAGGTCCGCTGGGTCGGCTCGAAGAACCGGTCGAGGCCCGCGGCGAGGTCCGCCCGGTAGCCGGGCCGCTGGCGTGCGACCGCGGCCGGGTCGGGTCGGACGGAGACGACGAGGGGGTCGCGCGGCGTGTCGCCGTCGCGGCCCGGCGCCGCGGGTGCGCTGTCAG
>NZ_JALKFU020000419.1 GCF_023242965.2 Frankia sp. AgKG'84/4 | reverse complement strand
CCGCAGGCGCCCGCGGAGGGCGGCCCAGCCGACTTCGTCCTGGTCGACGTCCAGCCCTGGCGGCATCTGCTCGGGCATCCCGCCTGGCCGGTCGCCGACATCCTCGCCGCCGCCGCCGGCCCCGCCCACGTCATGGAGGTGTGGGTCGCGGGACGCCGGGTCCGCACCCGTGCCGACGCTCCCGTTCGGGGTCGGGCCGCCGATCTGGGCGGCGCCCGGTCGTCAGTGGCTCCCACCGACCATCGCCCACTCGGCCCATGCCCACCCGCCATCCGGGAGGTCACCGCATGAACCCGGCACCAGCCTCGCTCTCAGCCATGGAGGCCATCCCCGCCGCCGCGGGCGATCCGTCACCGGCCCCGCCGTCGGACGGCCTGCGCATCCGTGGCGTGAGCTACGGCTATCCGCAGCGTCGGGGCGCCGTACCCGCGGTGGACGACGTGAGTTTCGAGGTGCCCCGCGGCGGGATGGGCGTGCTCGTCGGTCCCTCGGGCTGCGGCAAGTCGACGCTGCTGCGCCTGGTCGCCGGGCTGCTCGAACCGGACGCGGGCGACATCGAGGTCGGCGGGGTGAACCCGGCCCGGCTGCGCGCCGAGCGCCGCGCCGGGTTCGCCTTCCAGGACCCCGGCCTGCTGTCCTGGCGAACGGTGCGACGCAACATCGAGCTGCCGTTCGACCTGGCCGGCCTGCCGCGGGACCGGGCCTGGACGGACCATCTCCTGGAGATCACCGGGCTGGCCGACTGGGCCGACCGCCGGCCGCGGGAGCTCTCCGGCGGGATGCGCCAGCGGGTCGCCCTCGCCCGGGCCCTGGCGACACGACCGGACGTGCTGCTGCTCGACGAACCGTTCGGCGCGCTCGACGAGATCACCCGTTCGGACCTGAACCTTGAGCTGCTGCGGATCCTGACGGACACCGCAACCACCTGCCTGCTGGTCACCCACTCCGTCGACGAGGCGGTGCTGCTGGCGGACGTGGTGGTGGTGCTGGGCCGGCGGCCCTGCGCGGTGCACGCCGTCCACGAGGTTCCGACGCCACGGGCCGGGCGCCGGGAGGTGCGGGACACCGCGGACTTCGCGGACCGCTGCCGGGCGGTCCGGGCCGCCCTGGAGGCGGGCCGATGACCATGATGGGGGCCCACGCGGGCGATGCCACCGAGGCCGTGCCGGTGCCACGCACCCCCAGCCGAGCCAGTGGCGCAAGCACCGTCGCCGGCGACGGGTCTGCCACCGCCGACCGGGTGAGGCGTCTGGCCCGATCGGACGACGCGGACCGGGGCGGCCGGTCACTTCGCCCGACCGGAGGGCCCGCCGTGGTCACCAGGGTCGCGGTGACCACGGCGGCCATTGTCGCGCTGCCCGTCATCTGGGCGGCGCTGGCCGCGACCGGCTGGCTCGGTCCGGGCTTCGTCGGGCCGGCCGAGACGGTCCGCACCCTGCACGAGCAGTGGTCGATGATCTGGTTCAACGCCAGCCCGACGCTGAGCGCGACCCTCACCGGCGTGCTCATCCTGCTGGCGATCACCGCGGTCGGGATGGTGGTCGTCGCCGTCATCCCGGCCCTCGCGGCGGCGTTGGGCGGCCTGTCGGTGGTCCTCGGGTCGCTGCCGCTGATCGCCGTCACGCCGGCGCTCGCCCTGGTCGTCACCCGAGGCGCCCAACTGGTCACGATCGTCACCGTGCTCTCCGGTCTGGTACCGGTGGCCGCGATGCTCGTCGCGGCCGCGGGGGCCGCCACCCGGGGCCGCGAGGACCTCGGCGCGCTCTACGCGACCCCCCGGTTGCGCTGGTGGCGTCACGTCGGCTTCTGGCACACCGTGCCCGTGCTCGACCTCGGCCTGCGCGCGATGCTCCCCGCCTGCTTCGTCGGCGCGATCGTCGCCGAGTGGTCGGGCGCGACGGGCACCCGCGGCCTCGGCCAGGTGATGGTGAACGCCCTGTTCAGCTACCAGCCCGCGCTGCTGTGGGCAGCCCTGCTGCTCGCCGCCGGCGCGGCACTCGGCCTGTTCGGCCTCGCCGCGCTGATCATGATGCCGCTGCGCCGGAGGATCCGTTGACGACCACCGTCCGTCCCACCGCGTCGGCCGTCGCCACCACGGGTCCGTCCGGGCGGGTGCGCCGCAGCCGGTCCGCCGCCCGGTACGGCACCCCGCTGAGCGTCGCGGGAGTGCTCGTCGCCCTGGTCGCGGGCTGGCAGCTGGCCGTCTGGATCGGACAGGTGCCGCGCTACCAGGTCGCCGCGCCGGCGGACGCCGCCGGCGCCTTCGGCTCCCACCCGAGCCTGCTGGCCCACCGGATCTGGGTGACCGGGCAGGGCGCCGTCCTCGGCCTGGCCGCCGCGGCGGCGCTGGCACTGACGATGGCGGTCGTGGTGCTGCGCTGGCCGATCGTCCGGACCCCGCTCACGGCGTACGCGCTGGTCTTCCGCACACTGCCGATCGTCGGTGTCGCACCGCTGTTCACCCTGGTCACCGGGCATGGCCTCGGGACGTCCGTGGCCTGCGTCGTGGTGGTGACCGTGTTCACCCTGCTGATCTCCGCGCTGGACGGGCTGGAGTCGGTCCCGGCGCAGGTGCGCGAACTGGAGGATCTCTACGCCACCCCGTTCCTGCGCCGGGTGCGTCTCGGTGCCTTCCCGAGCGCGGTCGGCAGCCTGCTCGTCGGGCTGCGGGTAGCCGCGCCCATGGCCGTGCTGGCCGCCCTGCTCGCCGAATGGCTCTCCGGCCTCGGCGGGCTCGGGTCGCTGATGACCGAGTCCCTGGCGAACCGGGAGACCGACCTGCTGTGGGCGACGAGTGTCGTCGCCGCCCTGCTCGGCCTGGTCGCGTACGGACTGCCGTCGCTGCTGGTCTCCTGGGCGGATCGCCGTGGCTACGCGGTCGTTCCCGGCGCCGGAACCGAAGGAGGCCGTCCATGACCGTTCCCATCGCCGCGCCGACCGGAGTCGTCCCCGCCGCGGCCGAGGGCCCGGCCGGCGACCCCGGGCCCACGATGACGGCACCCGCGGACCTGATGGCACGGGTCGACGCCCACCTCGCCAAGCACGAGGCGCACTGGTGGGACCTCGCCCTCGCCGTGCACGCCCGCCCCGAGCTCGGGCTCGCCGAGTTCCACGCCGCCGCGCTGCTCACGGCGGCGCTGGCGGAGCAGGGCTTCGCCGTGACCCGGGGCCTGGCCGGCATGCCGACCGCGTTCCGCGCCGAGTTCGGCGACGGTCCGCTGACCGTCGCGCTGACCGCCGAGTACGACGCCCTTCCCGGCCTCGGGCACGCCTGCGGGCACAACCTCATCGGCACGATGGCGCTGGCCGCCGCGTCGGCACTCAGGCCGGTCGCCGACGCGGCGGGGATCCGGGTGGTGGTGCTCGGCTGCCCGGCGGAGGAGAACGCCGGCGGCAAAATCTACCTGGCCGAGGCCGGCGTCTTCGACGACATCCACCTGGCCGCCCAGATCCACCCGGCGAACCGCGACGAGCTGTGCCCGGCGACGCTCGCCAACGACACCCTGACCGTCCGCTACCGGGGGCGCAGCGCACACGCCTCGTCGTTCCCCGAACGCGGGCGCAACGCCTACGACGCGATCACGGTGGCCAGCGTCGCCCTCGGGCTGTTGCGCCAGCAGCTGCCGAGCAGCGTCCGCGTCCACACGCTGGTCACCGAGACCGGCGCGGCGGTGAACATCATCCACGAGCGGACCGCGATGACGGTGAAGATCCGCGCGGCGGACGTCGCCACGCTCGAGGACGTCACCGCCCGGGTGGGGGACTGCCTGCGCGCGGGCGGGCTGGCCACCGGCTGCGAGACGACGGTCGAGCGGGTGCTGCCCCGGTTCGCCGAGATCCGCTACGACCGGCTGCTCGCCGAACTCTTCGCCCGAGCCAGCCCCCGGTTCGCCGACGCCGACCTGGCTTACCTGGGCGGTTCGGGGGAGACCTACACCCCACCCTCCGGACGGGCGGCCAGCACCGACGTGGGCAACCTGTCCTGGCTGGTGCCCACGATCCAGCCGATGCTGCGCCTGGACACCGGTGGCAGCGGTAACCACGAACCGGCGTTCACCGCCGCCGCGGCCTCCCCGAGCGCCCGCGTACTGCTCGCGGACGGGGCGCATGCCCTCGCGGGCGCGCTGCTCGCCGCGGGCACCCGGCACGCTGGGCACTACCTGGCCGCCGGCACCCCGGCGCGGCGCGCCGCCCGCCTGGCCGAAGCCCGGGCCGCCGAGGTCGTCGACCTGGGTGTACCGATGATCACGCCGCCCGTGTCGCCGTCGGCCGTCCCCGACCCGCAGGACGCCCCATGACCGCCGCCTGGGCCGCCCATGGCCCACGCCGGCGGGGCGCGTCCCCCGATCCGACCATGCCGGTCCCGACCATGCCGGTCCCGACTCTGCCTGTCCCGGCCGACCCGCACCGATCTGGAGGAGCCCCATGCCGATGACCGGTCTGACCGTCGCCGATCACGACACCACCGCCGTCCCCGCGTCGCCCGACCGAGCCGTCGCCCAGGCCGACCGGACCGGTCCAGGGCGGCCCGGGCAGGTCATCACCGGCCACTTCGTCGACGGAGTCCTCGTCGAAGGAGTCCGATCGGGTGCCACGCCGGTGCACGACCCCGCCACCGGCGCCCTGATCGGCTACGCGGGCCAGGCCGGGACGGCGACGGTCGCCTC
>NZ_JALKFU020000418.1 GCF_023242965.2 Frankia sp. AgKG'84/4 | reverse complement strand
GCCCTGCCCGGCGCGGCGCGGCGCGGCGCGGCGCGGCGCGGCTGGAGTGTCCTCGGTGGGTCTTTCTCGGACCAGCCGCAGACCCACGGGAAGCGACCTAGGCCTCCGCCTGGCCTTCGGCCGCCGGAGCGACCGGATCGGAGTTCGACGAGGCGACGACCGCGGGCACGGTGGCGGCGGGCACGGCGCCCGGATCCGTGACGCCGGCGACGGCGGGGTCGAGGCCGGCGACGGCGGGGTCGGGCGCCTCGCCCAGGCCGGTCTTCGCGGGACGGCGGCGGCGCACAGGCGGAGTGACGCCGTCCGCGAGGCGGCGGGCGGTGACCAGGAAGCCAGTGTGGCCGACCATGCGGTGGCCGGGGCGGACCGCGAGACCCTCCACATGCCAGTTACGCATCATCGTCTCGAAGGCGGCGGGTTCGGCGAACGTGCCGTGCCCGCGCAGGGCCTCCACGACGCGGGAGAGCTGCGTCGTCGTGGCGACGTAGGCGCAGACCACCCCGCCGGGCAGCAGGGCGGCACTGACCGTGTCGATGACGTCCCAGGGCGCCAGCATGTCGAGGATGACCCGGTCGATGTCGCGCTCGCGAGACTCGAGCAGGTCGCCGACACGGATCGTGTGGGCCGGGTGGGGCCCGCCGAAGAACGTCTCGATGTTGCGCTGGGCAACCGCGGCGAAGTCCTCGCGGCGCTCGTAGGACACCAGCCGGCCGGCGTCGCCGATCGCGCGCAGCAGCGAGCAGGACAGCGCGCCGGACCCGACGCCGGCCTCAAGCACCCGGGCGCCGGGAAAGATGTCGGCGTAGGTGATGATCTGCGCGGCGTCCTTGGGGTAGACGACCGTCGCCCCGCGCGGCATCGACAGGACGAAGTCGACGAGCAGGGGGCGCAGCGCCAGGTAGTCCGTGCCCCCGGTGCTGGTGACGACGATGCCCTCGGGCCGGCCGAGCAGCGCGTCGTGCTCCACGGCGCCGCGGTGGGTGTGGAACTGCTTGCCCGGTTCGAGCACGACGGTGTGCAGCCGGCCCTTGGGGTCGGTGAGCTGCACCCGGTCACCCTTGGTGAATGGTCCGCGGCGGTGCGTCAAGCCGGTGGGCGGGGGCGCGTACGGCCCGCCGGGGACGGCCTCGAGCGCGCTGTCGGGCGCGTCGACGGTCGGGGGCGCAGAGTCGGCCGCGCTCACCGGTGCGCCACCATGCGCGCGGCGGCGGCCGGGTTGAGCCGGGCGACGAGGTCCACCATGGCCAGCACGCCGACGGGGGTGTCGTGGTCGACGACCAGGTACTCCGAGGCGGTGACGCGCTGGACGGCGGCAAGCAGGTCCTCGCCCTCCAGGTCGGCGTTGAGCACCATGCCGGGCAGGATCGTCCGGCTCACCTCGTCCACGGTCATCCACGGCCTCCGGTGCTCGGGCAGCGCGTCGACCGCCGAGCCATTCATGATTTTCAGGGGGGTGCCGTCGCGTTCCACGACGGCCACGGCGGTGGCGCCGATCGCCTCCGCCCGCCGCAGCGCCTCGGCCAGCGGCACGCCGCCCTCGACGGGCAGGGTGTGCCGGGTGAGCCGCCTGACGCTGAGGCCGGGCAGCCGCCCACGCAGCTGCGCCGAGCGCAACGCCTGCAGGGCCGCGAACGCGAGGAAACCCGCCAGAGCATACGCGTAGAGCAGGCCGAGCCCGTCGCCGGCGTACACCGAGCCCCAGACGAGCATGCCCGCCGCCACCACGAATCCGCCGTACGCGCCGGCCCGCAGCCCGCGCAGCCTGTCCCCGGTCAGCACCCAGCCGGCGGCGGCGACCACCTGCCCGCCGTCCAGGGGCAGGCCGGGGGCCAGGTTGAAGAGGAACAGCGCCAGATTGATCATCCCGAGGTCGCGCAGCACGATTCCCAGGTGGGAGTCGTCCGCGACGGCGAGCAGCCCAAGTTGGCACGCCCCGGCGAGCAGCCCGTTGGCCGCGGGGCCCAGGAAGGCGATGAGGAACATCCGCCCGCTGGTGCGCGGCTCCGGCTCGAAGGAGGTGAAGCCCGCGAAGCCGTGCAGCGTGACCGAGTGGACGGTGTGCCCGAAGTGCAGCGCGGTCAGGCAGTGGCCGATCTCGTGCGCGAGCAGGGAGAGCAGGAAGCCCACCGAGATCACCGCGGCGATCGCCAGGACCTGGCCGTCGGAGGCGGCCGGCAGCCGGTCGCGGATCGAGCCGGACAGCAGGTAGGCCACCAGCAGCGCGAAGATCAACGCCAGTGGCGAGACGAAGATCGGCACGCCGCGCAGGCGCCCGACCAACAGGCCGGCCGGACCTCCGGCCGCGGGCCGCGGCGCGTCGCCGGGCCCGCCGTGGGCTTCCGGGTTGCCGCCGCGCTGATCCGTCATGGATCCGATGCTACGGTTTGGAACTCCTCGCGTCTGCCGGCGCTGCGCGTGCACGTGGGCGAAGGTCCGGCCCGTGGCCGTGCGCCGGCCCGCCACCGCCGCCGCCCCGGGGCCGAGCGCCGGGGTTGTCAGTGGTGGGATCTAGGGTCTGGAGCGTGACCACGACCCAGCCACCGTCCGGGCCGGCCGGCCCGGAGCCCGCGGCGGCGCGCCCGCTGATCGGGTCGCTGTCGCCGTCGCGGGCCGCGGATTTCGTCAACTGCCCGCTGCGTTACCGGTTCCGGGTCATCGACCGGCTGCCCGAGCCCCCGAGCCCCGCGGCCAGCCGCGGGACGGTCGTGCACACCGTGCTGGAGAACCTGTTCGACCTGCCCCCGGCGGGGCGCACCCTCGAGGCCGCCGCCACCCTGGTCGAACCGGCCTGGGAGGCGCTGCGGGAGCGGGAGCCGGCGGTGGCGACCCTGTTCGATGGGCCGGCGGCGCTCTCGGCCTGGCTGGATTCGGCGCGGGAGCTGCTCGCCGGGTACTTCGCGCTGGAGGATCCGACCAGGCTGGCCCCGGCGGCCCGGGAGCTCTACGTCGAGCACGTGCTCGACTCGGGGCTGCGGCTGCGTGGCTACGTCGACCGGCTCGACGAGGCGGCGACGGCCGCCGGCCTGGCGCTGCGGGTAGTCGACTACAAGACCGGCCGCTCGCCCGGCCCGGCGTACGAGGCCTCGGCGATGTTCCAGATGCGCTTCTACGCCCTGTTGCTGTGGCGGGTACGGGGTGTGATCCCCCGCGAGCTACGGCTCTACTATCTGGGCGACCGCACCTGGCTGCGCGCCACGCCGGACGAGGCGGACCTGCGGGCCACGCAGCGGCGGATCGAGGCACTGTGGGCGGCGATCGACCGGGCGCACCGCACGGGTGACTGGCGGGCCACGCCGAACCGGCTGTGCTCCTGGTGTGATCACCAGGCCCGCTGCCCGGCCTTCGGCGGCACCCCGCCGCCGCTGCCCGCGCCCCGGCCGGCGCAGGTGGCGGCGCTGGCCGACCCCGCTCCGACGGTGTGCGAGGCGGATGGCTAGGACCGAGGACGCACCGGGGCACCGGCGGGAGTCGCGGGCCCGACGCCGCGACCCGAGATGCCGATCATGTCTCGGTCGTTAGGGATTCCGGCGATCAGCGCGTACCTGTCCCGACCGCCCCGCCGGGCCAGGATGACGCCGGTGCGGACCTGCGCGGGTCGATAGACATACAGAGGACGACGGCACACCCATCCCCGTCCCCCGGGCGGTGGGCACGGCACGCACACGCGACGATGCGCGCGAGGAGGACCTCACATGGCCCGACGGACCGGACCATCCCCCGGGAGGCAGGACGCGGGCACATCGCCCGGGCGCCGCGGCCGGTCGCCGGGTGGCAGTGGCAGTGGCAGTGGCGGTGGCGGTGGCGGTGGCGACCGGCGCGAGCCGGCCGCGGGCGCCGCGGCCAGGGCCAGTGGCCTGACCAAGGTCTACGGCTCCGGGGACACGATCGTCACCGCCCTGCGCGGGATCGATCTCGGCTTCCCGCGTGGTCGCTTCACCGCGATCATGGGCCCGTCGGGCTCGGGCAAGTCGACCCTGATGCACTGCATGGCCGGCCTGGACACGGTCAGCCGCGGTCGGGTGTACATCGGCGACGTGGACCTGTCCCGGCTCTCGGACAAGGAACTGACCCGGCTGCGCCGCGACCGGGTCGGCTTCATCTTCCAGCAGTTCAACCTGCTGCCGACGCTGACGGCCGAGGAGAACATCACCCTGCCGCTGAACATCGCCGGGCGCTCGCCGGACCGGGAGTGGATGCGCACCGTGATCGACGCGGTGGGCCTGGCGCCGCGGCTGCGACACCGTCCCACCGAGCTTTCCGGCGGCCAGCAGCAGCGGGTCGCCTGTGCCCGCGCGCTGGTCACCCGGCCCGAGATCATCTTCGCCGACGAGCCGACCGGCAACCTGGACTCCCGCTCCGGCGCCGAGGTGCTGTCGTTCCTGCGGGACTCCGTGACCGAGCTCGGGCAGACGATCGTGATGGTCACCCACGACGCGACGGCGGCCTCCTACTCGGACGAGGTGATCTTCCTCGCCGACGGCCGGCTCGTCGACGCGATGGAGCGGCCCACCGCAGACGAGGTGCTCGACCGGCTGAAGGACCTCGACGCGGCCCAACGCGGGCCGGCCGGTCCCGACGCCGATGAGGGCTGGCACGACGACCGTGACGAGCCCGCCGCCCCTAGCACGGGTGGCATCGCGCGGCCCGGCGGCGCGCACGCGGCGGGCG
>NZ_JALKFU020000417.1 GCF_023242965.2 Frankia sp. AgKG'84/4 | reverse complement strand
TCGCCCGCCGGATGGTGCCGTCCGCCGCGTCGCCCGGTCGGTGCCGCCCGCGCCCGTCCCGGCGGCGCGGACAGGCCCAGGCAACACACACAGGCCCAGGCAACACACACAGACCCGGGCCCACACACACAGACCCGGGCCACACGCACAGACCCGGGCCACACGGACAGACCCGAGCGGCGGCTCACACCCCGCGGGTCTTGGCCTCCGGCGGCGAGGCCCGGTGGAAAAGCTGGTACCAGCGATAGCCCAGCCCCTCCCGGATGATGTAGTGGATCTTGGTGTCGACGCCGCGGACGGACGGTCCGGTGGTCACCGGCGACGTGCTCGCGGTCAGTCCCAGGTCACGGGCCATCGTGCGGGACCTCAGACTGTGCCACGGGTCGGTGACCAGGACCGCCGAGCGCCAGTGCCGCGAGTTCATCACCCCGGCGACCGCGGTCAGCGAACCGAGCGTGTCCGATCCCTCCGGCACGACGATCACCTCGTTCGCCGGCACTCCCCGGCGGCGCAGGTAGGCCGCGCCCGCCTCGGCCTCGGTGAAGCGGTCCCCCGGCTGCTTGCCACCGATGGTGATCACGGCGGGCGCCACTCCCTCGCGGTACAGCGCCAGGGCGTGGTCGAGCCGCGCGGCGAACACCGCGGAGGGGCGGCCGTCGTACTGGGACGCGCCGAGCACGACCAGTACGTCGGACCGTGGGTGATGGTCCTCCCGGCCGACCCACCACACCTGGACGAGCGTCGTGACGGAGGCGATGACGAGGGCCGCGACGAGCGCGGCCACCACGCGCGCGGCCCATCGCCACCACCGCACCCGATACCAGTCGGCGTGAAATGGACGGAAGGCGAAACGAGGACGGGACAGACCCACGCAAAGGACGTTAGCCCTCTACCGCGCCTTCCCTCGTGCCCGGGACCACCTCCGCCCGCCCCTGCGCGGGGCGAGCGGCCTGTCCGGCGGCGGTTGCGCCGCCGGTCAGGTCTCGGCCGTCACCAGCGGGAGTCAGTGACCGGCGCTCGCCGGCGAGCCGAGCGCCTCCCAGTCGAGGGTGGCCGCAGTGAGGTCCCGAAGGGTGGCGAGCAGGCCCAGGCGGGCCCGGCGGACCGCCGGATCGGGGTCCATCACCATCAACCCGTCGAAGAAGCCGTCCACGGCCACCGGCAGCTCCGCGGCGGCCGTGACCAGGTCCGCGAGCGGGACGAACGCAGCGTCGGCGGCCTCGTCCGCGCCCAGCCCCCGGTCACCGAGCGCACGGGCGAGGTCAGTGACGACCAGCAGCAGGCGCTTCGCGGCCGGCTCGACGAGCCGTTCACCGTCGAGAACTGCCGCCGTGCCCGCCGGCACGATCCGGCGCACTCGTTGCAGTGCCGCGGCGAGAGCGGCGAATCCCGCGGTGTCCGCCGGCGTCGACGAGGCGCCGGTGAGCGTCCGCAGCGTCACGAGGGTCGCCGCGGCGCGGGCCGGGACGCCGGTCAGCGGGCCGACGGCGCCGACCAGCCGGTGGTCCACCCCGCTGTCGAGAAGCTGCTGGGTGTACCGGCCGCGGACGAACCTCTCGGCCGCGCCCAGCGCGTCGGCGGACACCGGCACGGGGCTCAGCCGGGCGGCCCTGGCCAGCAGGTCCGCGAGGTCCAGGCCGGCGAACTCCGGCTGGCCGGCGAGGATGGCCGCGGCACCGAGCGCGGCGCGGCGCAGGCCGAACGGGTCGGAGCTGCCGCTGGGGGCCGCGTCCAGGGCGAAGAGCCCGACGAGCAGGTCGAGGCGGTCGGCCAGGGCGAGCAGGGCGCCGGCAACGGTGCCCGGCAGCTCGTCACCGGCGCGGCGCGGCAGCTCCATCTCGTACAGCGCGGTGGCGACCGCTTCGGGCTCGCCGGCCCGGCGGGCGTACTCCCGCGCCATCGTCCCGGCGAGGCTGGACAGCTCGATGACCATCTGGGTGGCGAGGTCGAACTTGGCGAGCGCGGCGGCCCGGTCCAGCGTCGCCCGCGCCTCGCCCGCGAGACCGATCTCGCCACCGAGTGCCCGGGCCAGCGCGCCGATCCGGTCGGCCCGGTCCGCCACCGAGCCGAGCCGCTGCTCGAAGGTGAGCTTCGCCAGGCCCGCCCGGAACGTCTCCAGGGGGACCTTGACGTCCGCGTCGTAGAAGAACGCCGCGTCGGCGAAGCGGGCCCGGATGACGTCCTCGTTGCCGGCGCGGACCAGCGCCTCGTCGACCTCGCCGTCGGCGACGGCGACGAACGCGGGCAACAGCTGCCCGGCCGCGTCGCGCACCGGCAGGTAGCGCTGGTGCTTGCGCATGACGGTGGTGAGGATCTCGGCGGGCAGAGCCAGGAAGCGGGCCTCGAAGGCGCCCAGCAGCGGCCGCGGGTACTCGACGAGGTTCGTCACCTCGGCGAGGGTGCCGGCGTCGGCGACGGGGTCGATGTGGCCGCCGGAGTCGGCGGTGAGCTTGGCCGCCTCGTCGACGATGAGCTCACGCCGCTCCGCCGGGTCGATCATGACCGAGCGGGTGGCGAGCAGCTCGGGATAGCCGTCCGCGCCGGCCACGTCGATCACCGGCGAGCCGGCGCGGCGGTGCCCGCGGGTGGTCCGCCCGGCGGCGAGGCTCGAGACCGCGACCGGCACCACGGTCTCGCCCAGCAGGGCTACCAGCCAGCGCACCGGACGGCTGAACGACAGCGTCGGGTCGCCCCAGCGCATGTTGCGCTCGGCGCGCAGGCCGGCGACCAGCTCACCGAGCAGGCCCGCGAGCACGTCGAGCGCGTCGCGACCAGCCTGGGTGCGCACCAGGGCGACGTGCTCGGCGCCGCGGTGCGTCACGACCCGCAGGTCCGCCAGTTCACCGCCCTGCCCGCGCAGGAAGCCGGTGACGGCCTTCGTCGGCGCGCCGGTGGCGTCGTAGGCGGCCGAGACCCGCGGGCCACGCACCTCCTGCTCGACGTCGGGCTCGCGCGGGGCCACGTCCTCGACGATCGCCACGATCCGCCGCGGCGTGCCCGCCACCCGGACCTCGCCGTGGGTAAGGCGGGTGGCGGCGAGCCGGTCGAGCAGGCTGGCGCGTACCGCCTCGGTCGTGCGGGTGACCTCGGCGGCCGGCAGTTCCTCGGTCCCGATCTCGAACAGCAGGGTGGCCGGCTCGGTCACCGCCGCCGTCACCTCGGCCGGCACGGCCGGCGCCGCCGGGCTCGCGACGCCCAGCGGGTACCCGAGCTCCTCGCGGCGGTCCCGCCACAGCGCGGCGACCTCCCGGGACAGCCCGCGCATCTGGGTGAACGCCGTCGCCCGCTCGGTGGTCGAGACCGCGCCGCGGGAGTCGAGGATGTTGAACGCGTGCGAGCACTTCAGCACGTACGAGTGGGCCGGGACCGGCAGCCGCGCGTCGACCAGCCGGCGGGCCTCGGCGGCGTAGTCGGCGTACATCCGGCGCACGGTGTCGATGTCGGCGTCGTCGAGGTAGTAACGCGACATCTCGTACTCGGCCTGCCCGAACACCTCGCCGTAGGACACCCCCGGGGCGTAGGCCAGCTCGCTGAAGTGACGCACCCCCTGCAGCGCCATGAGGATGCGTTCCACGCCGTAGGTGATCTCGACGCTGGTCGTGTCGAGGGTCTGGCCGCCGGCCTGCTGGAAGTAGGTGAACTGGGTGATCTCCAGCCCGTCGAGCCAGACCTCCCAGCCGAGGCCCCAGGCGCCGAGCGCCGGCGAGGCCCAGTTGTCCTCGACGAAACGCACGTCATGGGCGGCGGTGTCGACCCCGATCGCGGCCAGGCTGCCCAGGTAGAGCTCCTGGGAATTACCCGGGTCCGGCTTGAGGATCACCTGGAACTGGGTGTGCGTCTGCAGCCGGTTCGGGTTCTGGCCGTAGCGGGAGTCGTCCGGGCGGACCGAGGGCTCCACGTAGGCCACCCGCCACGGCTCCGGGCCGAGCACCCGCAGGACCGTGGCCGGGTTGAGCGTACCGGCGCCGACCTCGGTGTTGAACGGCTGCATGATCATGCAACCGTGGTCGGTCCAGTAGCGGGTCAACGCCAGCAACGCGTCCTGCATGGTCAGCATCGGGTGAGCCTCGGCTTTTCACGGTCACGGTCACGGTCGGGGCGGGACGCCCCGCCGCCGGTGGTGTCTGCGGGCCGCGGACGGACGGCTGCCCGCGGGCGGGCCGGTCAGCGATCACGGCTACGCCGAGCGGCCGACCGGAGGGCAGGTGCCACGCACCCGCGCCCGGCGCACACCTGTCCGCGTGGCCACGATGCCGATTCGAGGCTACCGGTCCGCACCGACAATCCGCCGCGAGGCCGCGCCCGCACCCGCACCTCGTGTGGGACGGCCATCGGGCCGCTTCTGTAGCGTTGCGTGCCCGTTTTGCCCCTACAGAAGCGGCCGCGATCTGCTCAGCCGCGCGGTGGATGGGGGCGCTCAGCGGCGGCGGGGTGCCGCGGTGTCCGCGTCGGCCGCGCGGTCGGAGCTGAAGGTGCCGGCCGCGGGGCCGACGGCGGCGAGGATCTCGAAGGCGCCGGGGGCGTCGACCGCGTGTGCCAGCAGCGGCGTCAGCGTCCGCCGAACCTCGAAGGAGGACAGCGCGCGGCGCCACGGGCCGGGGCCGTCCCACTCGGTGATGAGCAGCCAGGACTCGGGGGCGTCGAGCGCTCGGGCGAGTCGGCCCGAGCGGAAGCCGCGGGCCACGGCGAGCGCGTCCAGCGC
>NZ_JALKFU020000416.1 GCF_023242965.2 Frankia sp. AgKG'84/4 | reverse complement strand
GGCTGGCGGCCGGCGGCCAGGCAGCGCGACCTCGTCGACGGCCGGCTGGCGGCTCGGGTAGCCGTCCGGGCGGGCGTGGGCTCTGGCGAGGTGGCGTGGCCAGACCGCCGTCAGCACCCGGACGAACGACGCCAGTGCCTCGTTGCCGGTCAGCCGGGCCAGTTCGAGGTGCAGCCGATGGCCGGGCGTCCCGCCGCTGAGCTCGCTGCCGCGATCGGACCTGCCGCGATCGGACCTGCCGCGATCGGACCTGTCGTCGTCGGACCTGTCGTCGTCGGACCTGTCGTCGTCCGCGAGGTCGCCGCGGCTGTCCTCGCTGCCGGCGCTCTCGGTGGCCAGCAGCGCGCTCAGCCGTTCGATCAGCTCCGGGTCACGTCGCTCCACCAGGATGTCGATGCAGCTCAGCTCCAGCGCGTTGCGCACGATCCGCAGATCCTCCACACCCGCCTGGCTGTATTCCAGGTAGAGGGCGGTGGCCTCGATCGTCGCGGTCGGGTCCGGCTTGCCGACGACCAGACCGCCACCGGGTCCTCGGCGCATCTGCGCCACCGAGTGGTATTCGAGCAGCCGGACGGCCTCGCGCAGCACCGAGCGGCTGACTCCGTAGCGGGCCAGCAGCTCGCTTTCCGAACCGATGACCGCGCCGACGGGCAGGCCGGCCTGCGTCACGTCCTCGTGGAGGCGACCGGCGACGGTCTCGGCCAGCTTGCTGGGCGCGATGGTGCCGTCCGCGGTGGACATCAGGCCGGGCGCGGTGGAACGAAGTCGCCGCACGACGCCACCGGTCGACGGCGTGGTGATCCACTCGTGCATGACGTCGAGGTGCTGCGCCGTTAGATGTTCGGCGCGGGCCTCGTCACCGCCGATCACGGCCTCGGCGATGGCCACGTGGTCGCGGTTCACCCGCTCGGACCGTTCGGTGAGCAGCGACGGCGCGATGGAGCGGCGGGCGGCGGCGTACTCCCGCGCGCTGTAGCGCACCGTCAGCGCGTTGAGGACATCGACGAACAGGACGAGGACCGGGTTGCCGGTCGCCGCCGCGATCGCGTGGTGCAGCTTGTGGTGGGGGCTGAGCTCGCTCGGGTCCTCCGTGGCCTGGCGGTTGATGATGCCGCGCAGGATCTTGATGCCGTCCTCGGTGATGCGGCCCGGCGCGAGGGCGGCGGCGAGCGATTCGACGATGTACCGGGCGTGCAGGATCGACTCGATCGTGACCCCGACGTGCTCCAGGTAGACGCCGAGCGCCGTGGCGACCGCGGCCTCGTCCGGCGCGCGGACGACCAGCCCGCCGGCCGGCCCTCGACGGGTGACGGCGACCTGGTGGTGCTCGACGATTCGGACTGCCTCCCGGAACACGGCGCGGCTGACTCCGTACCGCTCGATCAGCGCCTGCTCGGAGCCGATCACGGTCCCGACCGGCCAACCGGCGCCGATGATGTCCTCCTCGATGCGGCGGGCGACCTGCGCGGCAAGCTTCTCCCCTGGAGCGCCTTCCTTATTCAGGATACTCATTGACTGTAGCGGTATGAGTCTTGCGACCCGGTCGGCGGACGGCATCGTCGTCTGAAACCTCCCCCGAAACGCGGTCTCGCGTGGTGTCCCGCGGCGCGGACCCGATGTGCACGCCACCCTCCGTACCCGCAGGTTGGACCGGACATATCGCCCAGACAACCAAATTGCGGGATTGGCATCTCCAGGATATTCGCTGCCCAGCGCCGGCGAGAGGACCTTCGGAAACAGGCTCATCCCCCGCGCGGGTGGCGCCAGCGGGGGTGACGGCGGGCCGCCCGACCACGCCGCGCGCCAGGGCCGACGGCCCGTCGAGAATGTGATCGAACGAAGACGGAGAGCAGGAATCTGACACTCTATTTCGAAGGAGCCTGCCGGCCTACCTGGACGGCACCACGTCGCGGGCGCGTCGACCGCGCCTGGGTGGGGAGGCGCGGGTGGACGTGGGAACACTGTCGGGTAGCGCGTCGCGAGTGATCCAGCGCGGTGAGCGTTGGGTAAGAATCCATCGCCTCCACCGGCTCGCCTGGCCCCGCAGTCGTGTAGCATGACCACCAGTTCCAGTCGGGGCGCCCTTAGCGGCTCCGACGGGGGGTAGCAATTGAAGATCGCAATAACGCATGGTCCCGTGGTGAAGTCTGGAGTTCACGCCGCCCTGTCAAGGCGGAGGTCGCGGGTTCGAATCCCGTCGGGACCGCGTTCGTAGGGCCGAAGATCCATCCGGTCAGACGGCCTGGGGCAGGTAGCTCAGTCGGTACGAGCGTCCGCCTGAAAAGTGGAAGGTCGGCGGTTCGACCCCGCCCCTGCCCACCACTAAGAGCCGCAGATCCCGCCCAACGGGCGATCTGCGGCTCTTGTCGCGTCCGCCGCCGTTGACGGCAACCCAGCCCGTCGCGCCTGGAGTCTTCAGCGCAGAGCCTCCCGAACCACCGCCCTTCGATGTCTGGAGCTGGTGCTGCCTGAGGCACGCCAGCGGGCGCCGCCATCCAGGAATTCATCGCCCGTAGGGCTGTGAGTGCCTCTGGTGTCGCATCAGGCAACGCGCGCCTTGGCGACGACGGCGCGGAGTTTCTTGTCGACGGCGTGGCGGTTCCGCCAGCCGAGGCGGCGGCGGATCATGCTGGCTCGCGCGGGGTGGTTGCGGTGGTCGGTGCCGTCGAGGGCGGTTCTCCCGGGCCAGCTCAGGCTGTGGCGGGGGTGAGGGGCTGCGCCCAGGCGGTGTAGCCGCCGAGCAGATCGGAGACGTCCTGGTGACCGGCCGCGCGCAGGGCGCTCGCGGCGACGGAGGAGCGGTAGCCGCCGGCGCAGTGGACGACGACTGGCCGGTCGGCGGGCACCTCGGCCAGGCGGCGGGTGAGCTCGGCGAGCGGGATGTGCAGTGAGCCGTCGATCGCGCCCAGGGCGCGTTCGCCCGCGTTGCGCACGTCGAGCACGACGGGTGCGCCGCCCTGCTCGGGCGTCCGGGCGAGCGCGTCCCGCAACTGGCCGGTGGTGATCCGGCTGGCGGGGACGACCTGGTCTGGCACGGCCCCGTCGGCGACCTCCCGGAAGGCGTTCTCGGGCTCGCGCAGGTAGCCGGTGACCTGGTCGAAGCCGATCCGGGCCAGCCGCACGGCGACTTCCTCCTCGCGGCCGGGTGCGGCGATGACGAGCACGGTGCGGCCCGGTTCGACGACCATGCCGACGGTTTCGGCGAACCGGCCGTCGGCGGGGACGTTGAGCGAGCCGCGCATGTGTCCGGCGGCGAACTCCTGCGGGTCGCGGGTGTCGACGACGACGGCGCCATCGGCGCGTGCCGTGAGGAACTCGGCGGTGGTCAGGGGCCGCGGTGCCGTTGTCGGGTCGAAGACCGGGTGGTCCTTGCGATTGAGTACCGCGTCGAAGACGAAGTAGCCGGGAGCGGACGGCTGGCCGCCGGTCACGAGCGCGAGGAACTGTTCCTCGCTCATCGGTGCGCAGGCGTAGTTGGCGCGGCGCTGATCGCCGATCGTGGAGGACCGCTCGGTGGACAGGTTCTTGCCGCACGCCGAGCCGGCGCCGTGCGCGGGGAAGACCCGGACCTCGTCGGGGAGGCTCATCAGCTTGCGCTGCACGCTGTCGTAGAGCATCCGGCCGAGCTCGGTGGCGGTGACGCCGAGGGACGCGAGCAGATCGGGCCGGCCGACGTCGCCGATGAACAGCGCGTCACCGGTAAGAACCCCGTAGGGGACGGCGTCAGTGGCGTGCTCGTAGACGAGGACGCTGATCGACTCGGGGGTGTGGCCCGGGGTCTCCATGATCTGCAGGGTGACGTCGCCGAGGCTGATCCGCTCGCCGTCGGCGAGCGGCCGGATCGGGTACTCGGTGTCGGCGCGACGGCCGTAGCCGATCCAGGCGCCGGTGGCGGCCGCGACCTCTAGGTGGCCGGCGGCGAAGTCCGCGTGGAAGTGGGTGTTGACCACGCCTTCGATGGTCAGTCCGCGTGCCTCGGCGTCCGCGAGGTACTCGGCGATGTCGCGGCGCGGGTCGACCAGCACGGCCCGGCGGCTGGCCTCGTCAGCGATCAGGTACGAGGCCTGGGACAGGCACTCCAGGTAGTACTGGCTGAACAACAAAGTCGTTCTCCCCTTCACGTTTGTCGGCTCGCCGCCTTATACCCCACGGGGTATAAGGCGGCGGTGGCGGTCCTCATTCCGGGCCGGTGCGGCTGGGTGGCGGTTCCACTCCCGGGACGTCGTGCCCTCGGTCGGCCGGCTGACCCGTCGATCGCTGGTCCTGCGCGACCGCGAGGACTTCGAGGGCCATTCCGTCTCGGGTGTGGGAAGAGCTGCCGCGGTCCGGCGACGCGGCCCGGGCTCCCGCCTCTGGCGATGACCGGGAGGCCGGCGCGAGCCCAGGCGTTCATCCCGCCGCCGAGATTCGACACCGGCAGACCTGCCTGAGCGAGCAGAGCCGCCGCGCGGGCGGAGTGGGCGCCGGATCGCCTGACGTGCTCTCTGGCTGTGATTCATGGTGATCCGCTTCTTCCGCCGTCACGGGCGCCGACCAGCCTAAGATACCCCGGGAGGTATCGGATACCCTATGGGGTATCTGCCGCCTCGCTGGCGGCGACCCTCGGCGGACTCGCCGTCGACGAACACGGAGGACAACGATGACGGAAAGTCATCCGGTGGCACGGGCCGAGGACCGGCCCGAAGCCGCGCCGGCCGGGCACGGCGGCGC
>NZ_JALKFU020000415.1 GCF_023242965.2 Frankia sp. AgKG'84/4 | reverse complement strand
GAGCCGTCGTCGACGACGATGACCTCCGCGCAGCGTTCGCGCAGGGCCGCCACCAGCGGCCCGATCCGCGCGGCGCCGTCGCGCACCGGGATGACCGCGGTGAGTGCCGCCGGCGCGGATGGCTGGCGGGGCGGCAGGGGATGCAACAGCCCGGCGTCGGCGAGCCGGCGGGCGAGCAGGCCCGCGCCTGGCCCCGCGGCCCCGACGGTGAGCCCCGCCCGCAGCGCCGCGAGGACCCGGACCCCGGCTGCGGACAGCGTCATCAGCCGCAGCGGAGACCCGCCGAGCAGCACAGCGGCGCCCGCGGCCGCGCCGGGTCCGCTACCCGGCTCGAGGACGGTGAGATCCGGGTCGCACCACACCCGGAAGGACGCGGGCAGCGGGATCACCACCGCACCGGACCGGTCGTCATCGTCATGGGCACGCCCGCGTCCCGGCCGGCCGGGTCAGAAGTCGCCGGCTTCGCGGCGCAGCTCGGTGAGCAGCGCGATGAGCGAGCGCACCCCGCCGTCACCCAGGCCAGGATCGGCGAACACGGTGTCGTTGAGCTTCTCGGTCGCGGCGAGCGCCGTCTCCCGGCCCGCCTCGGTGATCTCCGCGAGGATCGCCCGCCGGTCGGTGGGATGAGGGGTGCGGCGAACCTGCCCCCGGGCCTCGAGGCGGTCGACCGCGCTGGTGACACTCGTCGGATGGACCTGCAACCGGGTTCCGATCTTGTTGAGCGGGAGGGCGCCGCGGCGCGAGAACAACAGCAGCATCAGGAGTTCGTACCGGGCGAAGGTGAGGTCGAGCGGTCGCAGCACCTCGTCCACGCGGGCCAACATGATCTGTTGTGCCCGCATCAGCGACGTGACCGCCGCCATGCCGTCCGCCACCGTGCCCCAGCCGTGCGCGGACCAGTGCCGGTGAGCCTCCGCGATGGGATCGGTGGGCAGCGGTTTGGGAGTGGCCACGGCTTGGTTGCTCCTGCGCTTCGAGGACGTTTCCCCGCCCGCCGCCGGGGCTGGGGGCCGTCCGGTGACGACCAGCGTCCATTGCACCTCAGGACGGACGCCCAGGCAAAGACTCAGGCGTACGGGAGGATTACGGTTCGCCACCACTCGGTTCGTCCGGTCGCACCGGCGGTTCCCGGCCGAACTCAAACATTGCGGCGATACTGCCCGCCGGCGGTGAAGAACGCCTCGGTGATCTGACCGAGGGAGCAGACCCGGACGGCATTCATCAGCGTCTCGAAAACGTTCCCGGCACCGGCGGCGACGGACCGCAGTTCGGCCAGGGCCGCCTCGGCCTCGCCCACGTGGCGCCGCTGGAAGTCTGTCACCCGGTCGAGCTGGGAGCTTTTCTCCGTCTCGGTGGCGCGGGCGAGTTCCAGCGCACCGCCCGACGTCGCGGCGTCGCCGTCCGCGGCCGACGCGAGGAAGGTATTGACCCCGACGATGGGCAGGCTGCCGTCGTGCTTGCGCCGTTCGTACAGCATGGACTCGTCCTGGATGCGTCCGCGCTGATATCCGGTCTCCATCGCGCCGAGCACCCCGCCGCGGTCGCTGATCCGGTCGAACTCGGCGAGCACCGCCTCCTCGACCAGGTCGGTCAGTTCGTCGACGACGAACGACCCCTGCAGCGGATTCTCGTTGGCCGCCAGGCCCCATTCCTGCTCGATGATCATTTGAATGGCGAGTGCGCGGCGCACAGAGGTTTCGGTCGGCGTGGTCACCGCCTCGTCGAAGGCGTTCGTGTGCAGACTGTTGCAGTTGTCGTAATATGCACACAGCGCCTGGAGCGTGGTCCTGATGTCGTTGAAATTCATTTCCTGCGCGTGCAGCGACCGCCCCGACGTCTGCACGTGGTATTTGAGCATCTGCGAACGGGCCGCCGCGCCGTAACGCTCACGCATCGCCACCGCCCATATCCGTCGTGCGACCCGGCCGATGACGGTGTACTCGGCGTCCATGCCGTTGGAGAAGAAAAACGACAGGTTCGGCGCGAATTCGTCGATCCGCATCCCGCGGGCCAGGTACGCCTCGACGTAGGTGAATCCGTTGGCCAGGGTGAAGGCGAGCTGGGTGACGGGGTTCGCACCGGCCTCGGCGATGTGATAACCGGAGATCGAGACCGAGTAGAAGTTGCGCACCTCGTGTTCGATGAACCACTGCTGGACGTCTGTCATCGCCCGCAGCGCGAACTCGGTCGAGAAGATGCAGGTGTTCTGCCCCTGGTCCTCCTTGAGAATGTCCGCCTGGACCGTGCCGCGCACGGTGCGCAGCGCGTCGGCGGTGACCTCGGCGGCCTCGGCGGGGTCCGGATCGCGGCCGCGCTCGGCGGCGAACGCCGCGATCCGCTGGTCGATCGCCGTGGTGAGGAACATCGCCAGGATCGCCGGCGCCGGGCCGTTGATCGTCATGGACACGCTGGTCGAGGGATCGCACAGGTCGAAGCCGTCGAACAGCGCCGACATGTCCTCCAGGCTGGCGACGGAGACCCCGGACGTGCCGATCTTGCCGTAGACGTCGGGCCGGGGCGCCGGGTCCCGGCCGTAGAGGGTCACCGAGTCGAAGGCGGTCGACAGCCGGGTCGCCGGCGACCCGGCGCAGAGCAGGTGGAAGCGCCGATTGGTCCGGAACGGGTCCCCCTCACCGGCGAACATCCGCGCCGGGGCCTCGCCGGACCGCTTGAACGGGTAACAGCCCGCCGTGTAAGGAAAGGCCCCCGGCACGTTCTCTCGGCGCAGGAAGCGCAGCAGCCGGGCGTCGTCGTCGATGTCGGGCAGCGCCACTCGGGAGATCCGGCTGCCGGTGAGCGTGGTGCGCCGCAGGGACGTGCGGACCTCGCGGCCCCGGACCAGGTAGGTCAGGTCGTCGCCCTGGCGTGCCGCGAGGACCTCCGGCCAGGCTGCGAGCAGGGACTTCGCCCACGGGGCGAGCGCTTCGTCGGCTTCCTCCCGCAGCCCGGTGAGCACAGTGGCCTCGGCCACCGCGCCCGGGGTAGCCATCCCCCGCAGCGCCTCCTGGGCCGTGCTCAGGTGCTGCCGGCGCCGGGCGATCTGGGCGTGGCGCTCCGTCTCGGCGTGGTATCCGCGGACGGTCTCGGCAATCTCGGCCAGGTAGCGCACCCGGGCGGGCGGCACGGCGGTGGACAGTCCGCTCGACACCCGGACCCCGGCCGCGGGCAGCACCCCCGCCTCGGCCCGCAGTCCGCGTTCCCGCAACAGGCCGAGAAGGTGCTGGTAGAGGGCGGTCACCCCGTCGTCCTGGAAGCGGGCCGCGGACGTGCCGAACACCGGCATGTCCTCCCACGCCAGGTCAAAAGCCGCCCGGTTGCGCACGAGCTGGCGGGCGACGTCGCGGCGGGCGTCCTGCGCTCCCCGCCGCTCGAACTTGTTCACCGCGACGACGTCGGCGATGTCCAGCATCTCGATCTTCTCCAGCTGGGACGCTGCGCCGTACTCCGGCGTCATCACGTACAGGGAGACGTCGCTGTAGCTGGCGACCGCGCCGTCGCCTTGGCCGATTCCCGGCGTCTCGATGATGACCAGGTCATAGCCGGCCGCCCGGCACGCGGCCGTCATCTCGCGCACGGATCGCGGGATCTCGACGCCCGAGCCCCGGGTGGCCAGCGAGCGGAAGAAGGTCCGCTCCGTTGCCCCGTCGTCGAGGGCGTTCATCCGGATCCGGTCGCCCAGCAAGGCCCCGCCGCCGCGGCGGCGCGACGGGTCGATCGCCAGTACCGCGATCCGCAGCCGGTCACCCTGGTCCACCCGCAAGCGCCGCAGCAGCTCGTCGGTCAGCGACGACTTGCCCGACCCGCCAGTACCGGTGATGCCGAGCACCGGCATCGGCGGGCAGCGCTGCGCCTCCCGCACCAGGGAACGCGCCAGGTCATCGTCCCGGCCGGCCGCGAGCACGGTGAGCGCGCGGGCGAGGGCCGCCTGCTCGCCCGCGAGCACCTCGGCGAGCTTCGGTGGATCCTCGGCGAGGTCGACGTCGCAGGCCCGCACGATCTCGTTGATCATCCGGGCCAGGCCCATCGCCTGACCGTCACGCGGAGAGAAGATCCGCGTCACTCCCCTCGCCTGCAGGAGCTCGATCTCGGCCGGGACTATGACCCCGCCGCCGCCACCGAACACCCGCACATCGCCAGCGCCCCGCTCCCGCAGCCGCTCGACCAGGTAGCTGAAGTACTCAACGTGGCCGCCCTGGTAGGACGAGATCGCCACACCCTGGGCGTCCTCCTGGATGACGGCCGCCACCACCTCGTCGACACCGCGATCGTGACCGAGGTGAATGACCTCGGCGCCCTGGGCCTGCAGCAGCCTTCGCATGATGTTGATGGCCGCATCGTGACCATCGAAGAGCGCGGCCGCGGTCACGATCCGCACCGGGCTGGCGGGGGCGTGGAGACCAGTCAGGTCCTGCGAGGCGGACGGCATCGAAGCGGCTCCCCTGTGCGTGAGCAGGCCCGGCGGCCCGCACAGCCGGTGTTCCGACTTCCGATAGTAGGACGTCCATCTAGTTGCCGCCACCGGATCCCTGGAACCCGCGCCCGGAGTGCCAGCTCCGCGACGCGCCAGAAACTCAACCCGGCGAAGGCAATCCGCTAGGTAATGCAAAAGCCGCCATAAATGCCAACACAAATACGTGTGGGGCCGCCCTGAAAACAGGGCAGCCCCACACGTATATATAGTCCGGCGGCGTCCTACTCTCCCACACGGTCCCCCATGCAGT
>NZ_JALKFU020000414.1 GCF_023242965.2 Frankia sp. AgKG'84/4 | reverse complement strand
GCCGAGCACCCGCGCGGCCGGCCGGCCGAGGGCGTCGGCGACGTTGCCGGACACCCGCGCCACGGTGAGGTCGTCGTCGTCGCGCACCGCCAGCAGGACGCCGTGTGGCTGCACGCTGCCGGGGACGTGGATCGGCTCGCGGTCGCAGTTGTCCAGGTCCACCGGCTCCGGCGACTCCAGCGGGCCGGCCCCTTCGACGCTGGTCACCGGGCGTACTCCGCTTCGAGGGCCTCGAACAGCTCGGCGGCGGTGGCGGCGGCGGACTCCACCCGCGCCTGGTCGCCGGCCGTCCAGTCCCGCAGGGCGCGGCGGACCTGGCTCCAGCGGCGGCCGGCCTCGGCGCCGTAGGAGCCGAAGAACGCCGTGGCGGCCACCGGCACAGGCGTCGTCGCGACATGCTCGACGATGAACCGGCCGCCCAGCGTGGCCCCTTCGAAGACGTACGCGACCCCCATCGCGGCCGCGATGTCAGCGACGGCGGGCACCCGCGGCGGCGGCAGCTCGGCGAGCGCCGCCGCCGGCATACCGAGGATGCGGAGGTCGCGGCGCAGCAACGGCAGTTTTCGCCGCGACGGCCAGTCCGGCAGCGGCGAGCCGGGGCCGGCCAGCAGAACATCGAGCCTGGGTTCCAACGCGCCGTAGAACCCGTGCATCCGCACCAGCACGTCGCGATAATGGCTCACCGAAAGGTCAGGCCCGGTTATCCGCAACGCGTTCTCCAGTCGCCGGTGGGCATCGGCCGTGCGCTGCCGGAGTACCACCATCACGTCGGGGAACGTCGCGGCGAGGCCGCCGCCATCGAGGCTTACGCCGTGCACCCCATTACCCATCGCATTGAATGTGCCGCGCTACGTCAATGCCCCTGCCCGCCCCCAGGTTGCGACCAAGCATACCGGGGGCAGGTGCCCCCCGGTATGCCTTTGGAAACGACGCACATCCCGCGACCGGATGGTTTCTGTGACCCTCAGCGTGTGACCCTCAGCGTGTGACCCTCAGCGCAGGTCGTCGGCGCTGGCGCGGGCGGCCTCGGTGTCGCCGCCGGCGCCGCGTGCCTCGCGGGCGAACACGTCCTCGGCCTGCTGGTCGGACGAGGTCTGGTCGGCCACCTCCCGGGCCGCCTCGGCATCGCTGAGTCCGGCGCCGGCCGGGCGGGTGGTTCCCCCGCCGGCGCGCGCCGGACGGACCTCGTCGACGATTGTCGCGCAGAAGGCCTTGAGGTCGTCCGGCCGGCGGCTGGAGATCAGCGTGTTCGGGCCGGCGGTGCACACGACAACCTCCTCGTCGACCCACGTCGCGCCGGCATTGGTGAGGTCGGCGCGCAGGCTCGGCCAGCTCGTGAGCCGCCGGCCGGACACGGCGCCGGCGTCGATGAGTGTCCACGGACCGTGGCAGATGACCGCGACGGGCCGGCCGGCATCGAAGAACGCCCGGGTGAACCGGACGGCATCCGGCTGGGTGCGCAGGTGGTCGGGACTCGCGACGCCGCCGGGCAGCACCAGCGCGTCGAAGGCCCGCGGGTCGGCCGCGTCGACGGTCTCGTCGACGTCGAACTGGTCGCCCCGGTCGAGGTGGTGGAACGCCTGGATCTGTCCGGGCCGGGTGGACACGAGCACCGGCTCGCCGCCGGCGTCGCGCACCGCGGCCCAGGGCTCGGTGAGTTCGACCTGCTCGGCGCCCTCCGGCGCGACGAGGAATGCGACGCGGGTACCCGCGAGGTCGTTCGCCATCTGACTGCTCTCCTTTCACCGTGCGCGGCTGGACTGGGTACCCCTGGCTCTGCCCGGCATCGGCGCGGTTACCCCGATCCCACACCACTCCCAGAACATCACGGTGCGCAACCACCTCCATACGGAAACCAGAGGATCTCGGTCGGGGCTGGCGGCGTTCCGCACGCAAAGCAACCCCCTTGTCCCTGTCGGAATGAGGACTTATCCCGGAACACAGGTCACCCAAGGGCGCCACATACCATTTCGTACCGACCGGGACATGGGATCGCCCGTCGTCATCACGGACGGCGCGCCGGCCATGTCCGCCGTTCCAGGGAGGCATCCGATCGACCGCTACGAGCTCATCGACCTGACTCGACGGGCACTCAAAATCGCAACGGACCGGACCACGGACATGACCGCGTCGGAGCGCCGTCAGCCCGCCGCCGCATATACCGATCGCGATCGTTTCGACCGCGAACGGGAACTCGTCCGGTGCTCTCCGCAACTGGTCGGTTATCGTTCCGAGCTGCCGACGCCAGGCACCTTCTGCACAAAGACCGTGATGGACGTTCCCGTGCTGCTCACCCGCGCGGCGGACGGCCAGGTACGTGCTTTCCAGAACGTGTGCGCGCACCGACAGGCGCCGGTCGCCCAGGGCTGTGGCGAGGCCGAGCGGTTCGTCTGCCCGTTCCACGCCTGGGTCTACAACAACGAGGGCCAGTACGTCGGCGGGCCGGGCCGGGACGGCTTCCCGCAGACCCTGAAGCCCGGCGCCGGCCTGACCGAGCTACCCGCCACCGAGCATTCCGGCTTCCTGTGGGTCGGCCTGGACCCGGCCGCCGGCCCGCTGGACATCGCCGGGCACCTCGGCGATCTCGGTCCGGAGCTGGAGTCCTGGAACATCGGGAACTGGGCGCCGATCGGCGAGAAGGTCCTCGACACCCAGATCAACTGGAAGTTCGCGCTGGACACCTTCGCGGAGAACTACCATTTCGCGTCCGTCCACAAGGACACGTTCGGTCTGATCGCCAGCAGCAACTGCGCGCTGTTCGACTCGTTCGGGCCGCACCATCGGCTGGTTTTTCCGCTCCGACACATCACGGATATCGCGGAGCAACCAGAGGAGTCGTGGGAGCCGCTCCACAACCTCGTGGTGATCTACGCGCTCTATCCGAACATCGTGCTTTCCGCCACGGTGGCCAATGGCGAGGTGTTCCGGGTGTACCCGGGCCGTGAGCCGGGCCACTCGGTGACCTATCACCAGAACGCCACCCCGATGGATCTCAGCGACGAGGCCACCCGGAAAGGCGCTGGGGAGATCTTCGAATACGCCCACGCCACCGTTCGTGACGAGGACTACCGCCTCGCGGCGGAGATCCAGCGCGCCATGGCCTCCGGCGCCCGCGCCGAGCTGGTCTTCGGCCGCAACGAGCCGGGCCTGCACCACCGCCACCTCGCCTTCGACGAGGCCCTCGGCGACCCGCTGCTGCACGACTGATCGCCGGTCGCGCCGGTCGCGAGGGCGGGCCCCGAGTCCCGCCCTCGCGACCGGCGCGAAACCCTACCTGGATCGTCGTCGTCGAAGCCACCCGAGTCGACCCCCCGCCCACTCCCCCGGCCCCACCACCCACGCCAGACTCGCCGCCCGCGCCGAACCCGCCGAACCCGCCGAACCCGAAGCAGCTCTTAGTGACTGGTCGGACACGGCGATTGTCCCGATCCGATGGGGGTTGGCGGCACGGGCCGGGGCGGCACGGGTGTCATCCGACGGTAACGACGGTCTCCTACGGTGAGCGGCGAGGCGGCGGTCGGGACCGGGAGGCGGCTTTGGGCGGCGGTGCGGGTGTGGCTGGATCCGGAATCGTGCCGGTGGTGGATGTGTCGGCGTGGACGGATCCGGATGGTGGTGGACGAGGGGACGAGCGGCGGGCAGTGGCGGGGCGACTCGATGAGGTGTGCCGGGCGGTCGGGTTCGCGCAGATCGTGGGGCACGGGGTGCCGGCGGGGCTGATCGCGGACATGCTGGCCGTCACGGGCGAGTTCTTCGAGCGGCCCGTCGAGGAGAAGCTGGCGTTGCGGCCGCCGTCACCGGAGGTCAACCGCGGCTACGCGCCGTATGGCAGCGAGGCGCTCGCCTACAGCCTCGGCGCCGAGGAGTCCCTGCCGGACCTGTTCGAGGCGTTCAACATCGGCGTCGACGCCTGGCCGGCGGGCGAGGCGTACTACGAGGCCGAGGCGCATCGGATGTTCGCGCCGAACCTCTGGCCCGCGCACCCGGCGCGGATGCGCTCGGTGTGGGTGGCGTACTTCGAGGCGCTCAGCGGGCTCGCCGCCCGGCTGATGGCCGCGTTCGCCTGCGCGCTCGACCTTCCGGACGACTACTTCGCCGGGCGCACCGGCCGGGCGCCGAACGTCATGCGCGCCAACCGTTACCTGCGCCAGCCCGGCTCGCCCGATCCGGCGCCGGGTCAGCTGCGGATGGGCGCGCACACCGACTACGGTGCCTGCACGATCCTGCTCGCCGACGACGTCGATGGCCTGGAGATCCTCGGTCCGGACAACGCCTGGCATGGGGTGCGGCCGGCGCCGGGGGCGTTCGTCGTCAACATCGGCGATCTCCTGGCCCGCTGGACGAACGACCGGTGGCGCTCCACGCTGCACCGGGTCGTCCCGCCGCCCGTCGCGCAGCCCGGCCCGGCGCTGCGCCGCTCGGTCGCGTTCTTCCACGAGGGCAACCACGACGCCGTCGTCGAATGCCTGCCGACGTGCGTGTCCGCGGACAACCCGCCCCGCTATCCGGCCGAGACCGTCGCCGACCACCTGATGGCGAAACTCCTCGGCCCCCGCACCCTCACCACCTCGACCGCCACGTCGACGACCACCGGCCGCACCGGCACCTGACCCCCGGGCCGAGTGCACCGCGGTTCACCATGATCGGCGAGTGCACCGCGGTTCACCATGATCGGCGAGTGCACCGCGGTTCACCATGATCGGCGAGTGCACCGCGGTTCACCA
>NZ_JALKFU020000413.1 GCF_023242965.2 Frankia sp. AgKG'84/4 | reverse complement strand
CCTCGGGGGTGCCGCCGAGTAACGCGCGGGCGTGGGTCAGAACCAGCGGGTCGTAGTCGGCGTAGACGATGCGGGGTCGCGGACCGACCCCGCCCGGCGCCCGGGTCAGACCGGACTGGGCGCGGCGGCGGCGAGCAGTGGCCGGGTCCGCTCCCGCCACTCCCGCACGGCCACGGTGGTGTGGCGGCCGAGTTCCCTGTCGAGCTGCGCCAGCTTGTTGGTGATGCGCAGGGAGGAGATCTGCCCGGCGACGTCGAGGGCCCGGTAGCCGGCCTCCAGCGCGCCGTCCAGATCAGGGGCGGGGCTGAGCAGGTAGGTCAGGGCCAGGTCCGCCTCGGCGTAGCTGCGGGTCCGCGCCCGGGCCTGCCCCTGCAGGCCCCGGGCCTCCAGCAGGTTCCTGGTGGCCTCCTGGGGGCGGTTCAGGAGAAGCAGGCAGTGCCCGCGGCATTCCGCGGCGTCACCGCGGTTGTAGTGGCCCGCCCAGGACGGCGACTCCTCGCCGTCGCTGCGGTCGATCGCGTCGTCCATCAGGTCCAGAGCCGCCCGACAGCCGGCTTCGTCCTTGTTGCGGGCCAGCGCCCAGGCGTGCTTGTCGTAGAGCATGGCGCGCACGGTGTGGGTGGAGTGCCGCTGCGAGCGGTTGATCGCCGCGCGGGCGAGCGCCAGGCTCTGACGCCGGTGATCGAGCTGGGCGGCCTGGTCGCTCATCCCCGACAGCACGCGGCCGGCGAGCATGTGGTCGTCGGCGTGCTCGGCGAGGCTGAGCGCCTGGATGTAGTAGCGCTGCGCGAGTGCGTGGCGCCTGGTGTCCTGGGCGAGCCAGCCGCTGAACTGGGTGAGCTCGGCCAGGGCGCTGAACAGGTCCGGGTCGGGCCGCCGGTCGCGGGCCGCCCGGGTCTGGTCGTGCAGGAAGCTGATGACCTGCGGGCGGATCTCCGCGCTGCCGAACTTGGCGTCGAGGGTGCGGAAGGTCGCGGTGACGTCGCGGACGAGCGCTCCGCCGCCGGCCGCCGGCTGCTCCGCGCCACCGATCCGGTCGACGACGCCGGTCAGGCTGGACAGGACCGGGTCGGCGAAGGCTGTGGCGATGAAGGCGGTTCCTTCCTGCAAAAGGTCACGTCGACGCATATCTCGTCCCGAAAGGCCGGTAAGTGTCCGTAGTGTCTCAACGGGGGCATTTGCGCCAGTGAGACCCAGGTCGTCATTGCGGTACGACTCCCCGCGCCAGCCGAGGTCGGCCGGGAGAACGGGATAACCCAGTGCGGCCGACATCTCGGCGGCCGCGAGTTCGGCGACCATCGGATCTCGCGGGCGCATGCCGCGGCGCCAGTGACCGACCGTGGTGCGGGCCAGACCCAGCTCCACCTGGCGCTGCTGGCGTGCGCGGGTGTTGACCTGGCAGGCGAAGCGGGTGTCGGAGACGCCTGCCTCGCGTAGAAGCCGGGCAAATATTGTACTTACTGAAGGATCTTCCGGTGGCGTGTTCGACATGTTTCCCCCGTCGAAGTATGAGCGACCTGAGCGGCGGCGGTTGCGCAATGTTCGCCGCATAAGTCAGAAAGTAGTTGGTGCGTCGCGAATAGGGGAAGAGGCCGTGCATAAGAAGGACGGAATGCACGCCCGGTCCGGGGCCCCGGACTCTTGCATCAGCCTGATGATTGGGCGTCTGTTCCGCAGAATCTCGCCACCTCGCCGGCTGGGCGTCTGCACTCGCGTATGCAGGATAATCTGCACGTGCAGTGATTTCTGGCTGTCCAGGCGAGGAGAAGCGTCGCTGCGGGCCGCGCGCCCGGGGCGAACCGCCGCGGGGGAGCTCCGGGGGCGGGGTGATACCCAGGTCACTGGGGATGGCTCCAGCGACGCACACGGACTAACCTCGGTGACGGCGTGTAGTTGCTGTCGGTGTCCGGTCCGACCGTCCAGGTCAGCGGGTCGGTGCGGCCCTCGTCACGCCACCGATCATCGGGCGCGCAAGCGCCCCAGATGCGACGATGTCAAGACCACTGACATCCGATGTTGGCTACGGAGGCCCCTAGGCGTGAACATCGTCGTTACCGTCAAGCAGGTTCCCGATACCTGGGCGGAAAAGAAGCTCGACGCCGCGGACAAGACAGTCGACCGCAAGAGCGTCGACAACGTCATGAACGAGATGGACGAGTACGGGGTCGAAGAGGCCCTGAAGATCAAGGAAGCCCACGGGGGCGAGGTCACCGTCGTCACGATGGGGCCGGTCAAGGCGGTCGAGACGATCCGCAAGGCGCTGTCGATGGGCGCCGACAAGGCTGTGCACCTCACGGACGACTCGCTGCACGGGTCGGACGCGCTGGCCACCTCCGCGGCCCTCGCCAAGGTGATTTCGACGCTGTCCCCGGACCTCGTCATCACCTCCTCCGAGGCGTCGGATGCCCGTGGCGGCGTCATCGGCGCCCTGCTGGCGGAGCGCCTCGGTCTGCCGCAGCTCACGCAGGCCCGCAAGGTGACGGTCGACCCGGGCGCCAGCAAGGTCACGATCGAGCGGCTGGCCGACAACGGCTACGCCCTCGTCGAGGCGAGCCTGCCGGCCGTGGTCGGCGTCGTCGAGAAGATCAACCAGCCGCGCTACCCCTCGTTCAAGGGCATCATGGCGGCGAAGAAGAAGCCGCTGACGACCCTGTCCGCCGCCGACGCCGGCCTGGACGCCGCCGCGGTCGGTCTCGCCGGTGCCGCCAGCTCGGTCGTCACGGCGCAGGCCGCGCCGCCCCGGTCCAGCGGAACGATCGTCAAGGACGAGGGCGACGGCGGAACGAAGATCGCCGGCTTCCTCGCCGCGCAGAAGCTCATCTGAGGGGTTTGTTCGATGGCTGAAGTTCTCGTTCTCGTCGAGCACGCCGACGGCGAGCCGAAGAAGGTCACCGCCGAGTTGCTGACGCTCGCCCGCACGCTCGGCGAGCCGTCGGCGGTGTTCCTCGGCGCGCCGGGCACCTACGCCAAGGCGAAGGAGTACCTGGCCCAGTACGGGGCCGCGAAGGTGTACGTCGCGGAATCCGACGACATCGCCGGGTACATCGGCGGCCCCGCCGCCGAGGTGCTCGCGAACCTCGCCGGCGCGGCGTCGCCGGTCGCCGTCCTGGTCGCCGCCACAGCGGACTCCCGCGAGGTCGCCGCCCGGGTCGCCGCCCGGCTCGACTCCGGCCTCATCTGGGACGCCACCGCGCTGAGCGCCGACCTCGTCGCCACCCAGGGCATCTTCGGCGGCTCGACGATCGTCACGTCCAAGGTCACCAAGGGCGTCCCGGTCGTCGTCGTGCGGCCGAACGCCACCGCTCCCGAGGCCGCGCCGGGCACCCCGACCGAGCAGATCGTCGACGTCGCGGTCAGCGACGCCGCGAAGGGCGCCAAGATCGTCGACCGGGTGGTCGAGGCGAAGTCCGGTCGCCCGGACCTCACCGAGGCGCAGGTCGTCGTCTCCGGTGGCCGTGGTCTCGGCGCCGCCGAGCACTTCGCGCTGGTGGAGAAGCTGGCCGACACCCTTGGTGCCGCCGTCGGAGCGTCGCGCGCCGCGACCGACGCCGGCTGGTACCCGCACCAGAACCAGGTCGGCCAGACCGGCAAGACCGTGTCGCCGCAGCTTTACATCGCGGTCGGCATCTCCGGCGCCATCCAGCACCGGGCCGGTATGCAGACGTCGAAGACGATCGTCGCGGTCAACAAGGACCCCGAGGCGCCGATCTTCGAGTTCGCCGACTACGGCCTGGTCGGTGACCTGTTCAACGTCGTCCCGCAGCTCACCGAGGAGATCGGTAAGCACAAGGCCGGCTGACCAGGCCCGCCTGGCTGTGCACCACGGCCGGACTCCGCCCGTCCCCGGACGAGCTGGAGCCCGGCCGTTGTCATGTTGCCGGTCGTGGGCCGCAGCGCGGCCGGCACCTGATCAGTATGTGAGAGGTGTTCAGGTAGCGATGCCGTCTCCGTCTCCGTCACCGTCACCGGTGCCCCCGCCTCCCGCCGGCCTGCCGCGCTCGTCCGCGTGCGCGCTCGCGATCGACATCGGCGGAACCAAGATCGCGGCTGCCGTCGTCGACGCCACCGGGGCGCTGCGGGGCACCGCGCGGCGCCCGGTGCCCGCCGCCGGTGCCCGTGACCGCTCCGCGGGAGCCGGCGCCCGGACCGACGGCAGGGTGTCTGGCGACAGGGTGTCTGGCGGCACGGCGTCTGGCGGGGAGGCGTCTGGCGGGGAGGTGTCCGCGGCGGAAGTGTTCGAGGCGGTCCGGGCCTGCGCGGAGCAGGCCCTGGCCGCGGCCGGGATGAGCGCCGCGGAGCTGGCGGGTATCGGCTGTGGCTGCGCGGGGCCGATGCGCTGGCCGGTGGGTGAGGTGTCGCCGCTGAACATTCCCGCGTGGCGGGACTTCCCGCTGCGGGCCCGGCTGCGCGAGCTCCACGCCGGCCTGCCCGTGCGGGTGCACAACGACGGGATCGCCCTCGCCGCCGGCGAGCACTGGTCCGGGGCCGGGCGAGGCGTGCGCGACCTGCTCGCCGTCACGGTCTCGACCGGGGTCGGCGGCGGACTGGTGCTCGGTGACCGTCTGGTGCACGGTGGCTCGGGCAACGCGGGGCACATCGGCCACGTGGTGGTCGAGGCCGACGGCCCGGCCTGTCCCTGCGGTGGCCGCGGCTGCGTGGAGGCCATCGCCTCCGGGCCGAACTCCGTCCGGCGTGCCCTGGCGGCCGGCTGGGCGCCGGGGCCGGGCGAGGCCGCCG
>NZ_JALKFU020000412.1 GCF_023242965.2 Frankia sp. AgKG'84/4 | reverse complement strand
GGCCCGCTGCGGGCGCTGCTCGGCGTCGGCGGCGACGCGGCCGCGCCGGTGCTGCTCGACTTCGCCGGGCGCGCCCACACGTTCCTCATCGCCGGTCCCCCCGGCTCGGGACGCAGCAACACGCTGGCGACGCTGGCCGTGTCGCTGCTCGCCGGTGGCACCAGGCTGGTCGTGCTCACCCCGCGGGACTCGCCGCTGCGCCGTCTCGCCGCCCACCCCCAGGTCAGCCTCGCCGGGCTCGACGCGAGCCTCACCGTCGAGGGGCCGGCGGTCGTCCTCGTCGACGACGTGGACCTGCTCGGGTTCTCCTCACCGCTGGAGGCACCGCTGCGCGAGATCGTCTCCGCCGGGCGGGACCGGGGGGTCGGGCTGGCCTTCGCGGGCAGCGGCGAGGCGCTGAGCCAGTCGATCAGCGGCTGGCTGGGGGAGGCCCGCCGCTCCCGCCAGGGGGTGCTCCTCGCACCGCAGACCTCGCTGGAGGGTGACCTGCTGGGGACCAGGATCCCGCCGAGTCTGCTGCGCGCCGGGGTGCGTCCCGGCCGCGGTCACATCACCGACGCGGCCGGGACGCTGCGCACGATCACGATCCCCCACACCGTGCTGCGCTGATGACCGTGCGCCGCGCTGAGCGCTCAGGCGTCCGACGTGGACGGCTTCGCGAGGGAGGCGTCCATCGTCTGCAGGTTCTGGGAGATCATGTTGAAGCTCTCCGCGAACTTGCCGATGTTCTGGATCGCCGCGGTCAGTGACGCGTTGAACTCGGCGTACTGGGCGCTCATCACCGGGCTGGACTGTGTCATCCACAGTCCCCCGGAGCTGGTGAGCAGTTCGGTCACCCGCGACTGCAGCAGCGAGAGCGTGCTCTGGATCTCACTGCCCTCGCTGGTCAGCCGCCCGGCCACGGCGCGGACCTGGCCGTAGTCGACGTCGATCTCCGCCATGTGCTGGTTCCTCCGTAGGTCGCTGTCCGGCCGGATGGGGGCGGCTCAGGTGCTGCTGATCGCCGCGTCCATCGCCTGCAGCTGCGAGACGATGTTGTTGAACTGGTGCGCGAAGCTGGTGATGTTGTTCACCGCGTTCGTGACCGAGGTGTTGAAGTCGGTGTACTGCTGCTGCAGGGTCGGGCTGGACCGCACCAGCCACAGGCCACCACCGTTGGTCAGCAGGCCCGACACCGCCGACTGCAGCGCGGTCAGCTTCGGCACCGTCTCGGCGACGGCGGCGTTGAGCTGCGTCGCGACCCCGTTGACCTGCTCGTAGTCGATCGTGATGTCCGCCATGCGCCGCTCCTTACTCGTTGCTGGTCACTCGTTGTTGGTCACTCGTTGCTGGTCACTCGTTGATGGGGGTGTACGGGTCATCCGAGGGCGGGTCCTCGTGCGATGTCGACGTCCACAGGCCGCGCTGCGGATCGCCGGTGTAGGTGTCGGTTCCCTTCGGGCCGGTGACGACCTTCGTGCCCGTGCCGTCGGGCATGAGCACGACGGAGGTGGTGGTCGTGTTGCCCTCGGGGTCCACCGTCACGCTGTGGTACTGACCGTGGTCGCCCGGGGTGACCGTGGTCGAGGTCGTGCCGTCGTCGGTGGTGCTGGTCACCACGTAGGTCCGGTCCGGGTTCGTCGTCTGGGTGATGACCTCCTTGCTGCCGTCCGAGTGGGTGACGGTGGTGGTGTAGTCGACGGTGTCGGTCGTCCCGTCGCCGTTGAAGTCCTGGTAGGTGTAGGTCGTCTCCTCCGAGTAGCTCAGCCCGCTGGACGAGGTGATGGTGCTGGTCTCGGAGATCACCCTGCCGTCACTGTCGACCTTCGTGGCGGTGGTGGTGCCGGTGCCACCCGGCCCTGCCAGGGTGCTCGGCGCCGCCCCCGGGTCCTGCGGCGGCGGTCGGTCCTTGCCCCACAGCGGGATGGTCGCGGTCCGCAGCACGCCGTTCTCGTCGTAGTACTTGTAGATGATGACCTGGTCCTTGGTCTCCTGGTAGTGCTTCCAGGCGTCCTCCTTGGCCTTCCACTCGCTGATCTGCGCCTGCACCCGGCCCTCGTTGACCTTGGTGAAGATGTCGCTGTCCAGCTCGAAGTAGGCCTTGGCCACGCTGTCGAGCAGCTTCGCCAGCTCGTCCAGCTTGTCCATCGAGTCCTTGAACGGCTTGTGGCAGGTGCTGTAGAACGCGCTCAGCGCGGCGAACAGGGTCGCGCTGCCCACCGCGTCCGACCCGATCTCGCCCTGGCTGCTGACGACCGCGCGCCCCCCGACGGACTCGACGTCGGTCTGGATCTGCCCGCGCAGACTCTGCATGCTGGCAGCCAGCTCATGCAGCAGGTTGTAGTCGAGCACGAGATCAACCATGCCGGCTCCTGTCCGCGGCGACGGGCCGGCGGGACGGCCCACTGCCTCCTACTACGCGCGCCGTGGGCCACAGGGTTCACCGGTGAACCAGACGACCGGGTCGGCGCGTAGTACCGGACGGGGGCGCAGTACCCGTCGAACGAAGGTGCTCTCGACAGCGGCACCTTCCGCGCACGCGGACACCGGGAGCCGCCGCGGGCAGCCACGAGGAGGGCCGCGTGCCACGACCGACCGACTGGTCCCCGCTCGGGCTGCCCGGCGATCCCACCCCCGGCGACCCCGACGCGCTGGCGGGCGTCGCCGATTTCATGGTCACCATGGCCGGGCACGCGGACGCCGCCGACACCGGCCTGCGCCAGGTCGTCGCCAAGAGCGGCGAGGGGGCCTTCGTCGGCAAGACCGCGGACTGGCTGCGCGACACCGTCAACACCGCCATCCAGGACTTCATCGGCGGGGTCCGCCAGGCGTTCCACCAGACCGAACCGGCCGTGCGCTCCTACCTCACCGCGATGCGCGATGCCCAGGCCCGGGCGGATGCCGCGCTCGCCCAGGCGGCCGGCCTGGCCGCCGACGACCAGCGCCGGGACACCCTCGCCAGCGACGCCAAGGCCGCTGGCGGCGACCAGGAGCGGGCCGCGAAGAGCGCCGCCGAGACCATCCGCGGCGCGCGGGGATTCATCCACTCACCGAACCCGAAGAAGTCCGCCTGCGAGGTCTTCTGGGAGATCTTCGGCTGGATCGTGCTGGCGATCACGGTCGTCGCCGTGTTCGTCGGCGGACCCATCGGCCTGCTCGCCCTCGGCCTGAACGCGGTCCTGGCCACCAAGGCGGTCATCGACTTCACCCAGGGCAAGACGAACATCGCGGGCCTGGTGCTCGGCCTGCTCGGCCTGCTCGGGCCCTCCACGAAACCACTCATCGCACTGGCCACCCTGAAGAACATCGCCCGCACCGCCGTGACCACCATCAAGGACGCGGTCAGCACGACGGGGAAGACGATCGCCCGGCTCGGCAACGACTTCTGGCACGCGGTCACCACCTTGCGCCTCACCACCATCGTCGACGGCATCGGCGACATCGCCGCCACGATCGCCGACACCGTCCGCTCCGGGTCCCTGTGGAAAATCAAAACCTTCACCGTCGCCGACGTTCTCGGGGCGCACGGCCTGGTCACCCTCAAGGACGCCGTGCTGGGCTTCCCCGCGGCCACCGGGAAACTGCTACGCAGCATCGCCGACGTCGGCGGCACGTTGCCTGCCGCGCTCCTTACCAGCGTAGAGGCGGTGCCCGGGTTCGCCCGGGACCTCGTCGGCGGCCTCGGCACGGGGCTGCGGGCCGTGCCAAGGCTGCTGAGCAACGAGTTCGGCGACTGGAAATGGCTCAAGATCTTCCTGCCGCTCCACGGCGTGGAGATCGGTGTCCTCGGCGTACACGACGCCTTCCGGCTCGGCGTCCTCGGCCGCGGCCTGGGGATCGGCGACCACGCGGCGCTCGCCGCTCAGGTCAAGATCGCCCAGGCCGCCGGCGGCGCGGTGCGCGTCACCGACGGCATCCTGCACAACCTGCACGTCCCCGAGCCCGGTATGACGCACACCGACTCCGGCCTGCTGGTGCCGGAGTCCGCCGCGGGAGTCTCCGGCGTCCACTCCCTGCTGGGCGCCGGCGTCTCCGCCCACCCGGGGCAGGCCGGCGGCCTCGGCGGGCAGCTCGTGCTGCCCGGCTCGTCGCTGGCCGGCGTCCACCTGCCCACCACCGCCGGGGAGAACCTCGCCACCACGCTGCCCGCCGGGTCGAGCCCCGCCCTGGCCCACGGCGTGTCGACGGCGGCGAACCTGTCGCCGACCGGCCTGCACCCGCTCGGCGACGGCAACCCCCTGAGCGGGATCGCCCCGACCGCGGGACTGCACGCCGGTGACCTGACCTCCCCGGCCCGCCTCGCCGCCCACCACCTGGCCGACCAGTCCGTCGCCGGCCTGCCGGAACTGCGCGCGGCCGCGAACGGCGACATCAGCGCGCTGCAGCTCGCCGACGGCCGGATCGCGTTCAACCTCAACGCGGCCGACGACGGCCGCATCATGGTCGGCACCAGCACGATGCACGTCGGCCCCACCGCGCATCCCGACAGCGTCATGACCGCCGCCGGCACGCCGCAGCCCGGCGGCACGGTGAACCTCGCCGGCCCCGTCCATTCCGGTAGCTCAGCGCATTCTGGTAGCCCGGTGCATTCCAGTGGTCCGATGCAGGCGGGGAGCACGGTGGACCTCGGGAGCGCCGCCGAGCGGCGCCCACCCACGCAGACCGGCGGCGCCCAGCAGGGACACCTCGCCCAGCCCGGCTCCCCGGCCCTGCCGGCCGCACGCCCGGAACTCGCCGGGACCGGCCACCCCGCCTCGCCGGCGCCGCGC
>NZ_JALKFU020000411.1 GCF_023242965.2 Frankia sp. AgKG'84/4 | reverse complement strand
CGGGCGCGCCGGGCGGGCCGAGCGGGAGGCCCTGCGCGCCCTGCTGCCCGCCTGACCCCGACCGGCACACCGACCGACTCCGAAGGGCATTCGACATGACCCGCACGCTGCACCTCGCGCTGAGCGCCTACGGCGTCGGCGGCCCCGGCCAGCACGGCCTGTGGAAGGACCCGCGCGTCCCGACCAACGCCAGCATCGACATCGACTACTACCTGCGGCAGGCGAAGACCGCCGAGGCGGCGCTGTTCGACGCCTACTTCATCGTCGACAGCCAGTTCATCAACGCCAGCTACCCGTCGCACTACCTCAACCGGCTCGAGCCGCTGACCCTGCTGTCCGCGGTCGCGACCCACACCCGCCACCTCGGCCTGGTCGCCACCGCCAGCTCCACCTACAACGCGCCGTTCAACCTGGCCCGGCGCTTCTCCTCCCTCGACCACATCAGCCACGGCCGCGCCGGATGGAACGTCGTCACCAGCTTCGACACCGGCACCTCGCGTAACTACGGCCTCGCCGAGCACCTCGACTACGCCACCCGCTACGCGCGGGCCCTGGAGTCCGTCGAGGTCGTGCGCGGCCTGTGGGACTCCTACGAGGACGACGCGTTCCCCGCCGACGTCTCCCGGGGCGTGTTCCTCGACCCGAGCCGGCTGCACTCGCTCGACCACGTCGGCGAGCACTTCTCCGTCGCCGGGCCGCTGAACCTGTCCCGCTCGCCGCAGGGCCAGCCGGTCATCTTCCAGGCCGGGGTGTCCGAGGAGGGCCGCGACCTCGCTGCCCGCGTCGCCGAGGGCATCTACGCTCCCGGCGGGACGATCGACCAGGCGCGGGCGTACTACCGCGACATCAAGTCCCGCGCCGGAGTGCTCGGCCGCGACCCCCACCACGTCGTGATCCTCGTCGGCGCCGGGCCGGTCGTCGCGGACAGCGACGAGGACGCGCACCGGCTGTCCCGCGACATCTTCGAGGCCGACAACGACTTCGACCGCAAGCTCGGCTTCCTCGGCCGCAGCTTCGGCAGCCACGACTTCGCCCAGTACGACCTCGACGGACCCTTCCCCGACGTCGCGCATCTCGCCGAGCGCAGCGGGCGCACCCGCGGCCTGGAGATCGTCCGGCTCGCCCGGGAGGAGAACCTCACCCTGCGCGAGGTCGTCGAGACCGTCACCGAGTACACCGCGTCGCCGTTCACCGGCGCCCCGAACACCGTCGCCGACGCCATCGAGGAATGGTTCCTCACCGACGCCGCCGACGGTCTGAACCTGCGTTTTCGCACCCACGACGACCTGGAGCGCTTCGTCGGCGACGTGGTGCCGCTGTTGCAGCGCCGCGGCCTGTTCCGCACCGAGTACGAGGCGGACACGTTGCGCGGCAACCTCGGCCTGCCGATCCCTGCCAACCGCCACACCCTCGAGCGCGAGCAGCGCATCGACGTGGCCGATGCCGATGCCGATGCCGATGCCGACGTGGCCGTGGCCGCAGCCGCGGCGGACCGGTCCGCTGTCCTCGAAGGGGCCGCGCGATGACCGCCCGCCCGCGGCTGCGCCTGGGGTTCCTCACCCACGTCGAGGGTCACGGCGACGCGGCCACCACCTACCGCCACGCGCAGGAGCTGTTCGTCGTCGCCGACGAACTCGGCTTCGACGTCGGCTGGGTGGCGCAGCACCACGTGCCCCTCGCTGGCGGCGGGGTGCCCTCACCGTGGACGTTCCTCGCGCATGCCGCCGCGCGCACCCGGCGCATCCGCCTGGCCACCGCGATCACCATCCTGCCGCTGGAGGACCCGGTTCGCCTCGCCGAGGACGTCTCCGTCGTGGACACCCTCAGCGGCGGGCGGGTCGAGATCGGCGTCGGCAGCGGCGCCAGCGAGCTGGAGTACGCGGTGTTCGGCCGCGACGTCGCCCGCCGGCGTGAACTGACCAGCGAAGGCCTCGCGGTCCTGCGCCGCGCGCTCGCGAACGAGGAGGTCGGCGCGCCCGGCTTCACCATCCAGCCGCCCGCCGGGGACTTCACCGAGCGGATCTGGCAGGGCGTGTTCAGCGAACCCGGCGCCCGCCACGTCGCCGCCGCCGGCTCCAACCTGCTGCTCAACCGGGCCACCTACGGCCACGACGCACCGACCGACGAGGTGCAGCGACCCTGGGCCGACGCCTACCTCGAGGACTGGACCCGCGCGCGCACCCCCCGCATCGGACTGTCCCGGTTCGTCTTCCCGGCAGCCGACCGGCAGGCGAGCCTGGCGCAGATCGGCCCGAGCGTGCTCGCCGCCGCCCAGCGCTTCGGTGAACGCGGCGGCTTCGCGGCGGGCATCGACCTCGAGGAGGCACTGCGCCGCTTCCACGCCTTCCACGGCCATCCCGAGCAGATCGTCGAGGAGCTGCGCCGGGAGCGGGTACTGCCCGTCGCCACCGACCTGATCACCCAGTTCAACCCGGCGGTCATCGACCACGACGCGGCGGTGCGCGCCCTGGAACTCATCGCCACGCAGGTCGCCCCCGCACTGGGCTGGACCCCCGCGCCGCCGCCGAGCACACCCCCCACCGCTGCGTCCGCCACCGATCCGTCCGCCACCGATCCGTCCGCGCCGCCGACCACGCGCGCCGCCCACCTCGAACCGGCAGGAGCCTGACCTGCGATGAGCGTCCCTGACACCGGCGGCCGCGCCGCCACCGGCCGCGCCGGCACCGCCTCTCTGGACGTCGCGCCGCCGCCGGGAGCGCGCACCCGGGGAACCGTCCTGATCGTCGCGGGCCGCGGCGAGTCCCCGGGCACCTATCGCCGGCTCGGCACGCGTCTGGCCGCCGACGCCTACCGGGTCCGCGTCCTGCCCGCGCCGACCCTCGACGACACCGACCTGCGCGGATCACTGGACCGCTTCGGCGCCCAGCTCAGCGCCGCCGTCGCCGCACTCGACGGCCCCGAGGGACTCGTCCGTCCGCTCGTCCTGCTCGGCGTGGACACCGGCGCCGCCGCCCTCGCCGCGCTGGCGGCGACCTTCCCGCCGGGTGCCCGCTGGTGGCCCGACGCGCTCGTCCTGGCCGGTCTGCCCGGCCACGGCACCCGCGTCACCGGCGGCTGGGACGTCGAACTCGACGCCCGCACGCACTGCCCGGTGCACCGCGGCGCCCTCGCCGAGGACCCGGCCGTGCGCCCCGGCGCGCTCGCCGACGCGCTGCCCGACGCGCTGCTCGACGCCGCCTACGGCAGCACCGCCGAGCTGCCCCAGCTGCTGCTCGTCGGCGACGCCGACCCGCTCGCCGACCGTGCCGCCCTCGCCCGCCTCGCGAAGGGACTGCCGGCGGCCCGCCTCGCCGTCGTCCGCGGCGCGCACCGCGACGTCCTCAACGACCTGCAGCACCGCACGGTCGCCGCCGAGATCGTGAGCTTCCTCGAGGCTCTGCGCGCCGGCCTGCCCCTCGTCCCGACCATCACGGTGGAGGCCAGCTCATGGTGAGTCCGACGCAGGTGTTCGACCCCCGCCGGCTGCGGCACGTCTTCGGCGCCTTCCCGTCCGGCGTCGCCGCGGTCGCCGCCGTCGTCGACGGCGCGCCGGTGGGCCTGCTGGTCAGCTCGTTCACGTCGGTCTCCCTGGACCCGCCGCTGGTGTCACTGTGCGTCGCGCACAGCTCGTCGACCTGGCCGGTGCTGGGCGCCGCGCCGCGCCTGGGCGTGAGCATCCTCAGCGCCGCGCAGGAACACGCCGCGCGTCAGCTCGCCGGCCGCGGCGCCGACCGGTTCGCCGAGCTGGGCTGGCGCACCAGCGACGACGGCGCCGTCCTGCTCGAGGGCGCCAGCGGCTGGCTGGAGACCAGCGTCGAGGCGCAGGTCCGCGCCGGCGACCACGACATCATCGTGCTGCGCGTCCACGACCTCGACGCCGACCACGACATCAGCCCACTGGTCTTTCACGCCAGTCAGTTCCGCCGCCTCGACCGCGCCTGAACGCGCCGTCCATGGCGGGGCCGCGGGCGCCGGCCGGCCGGGTCAGGCGGCGGCCAGGGTGGTGGTCGACACCTCCCAGAGCCGGGCCGCCGCCGCCGGGTCGAGGGCGTGCGCGGCGACGCCGTGGCGGGGGCCCTGGACGCCGGGCTCGGCTTCGTGGCAGTCCTCGAAGTAGCGCCCGCCGACACCGTCGAGCAGTGGTGAGGTCGCGACCAGCACCGACGTCGCCGCGCCCTGCTCGGGGGTCTTCCACCGCAGCGGCGACTCGCCGGCACCGGCGGCCGCGCGCATCCGGTTCAGGTCCTCTTCGGTGATATAGCGCTGCAGGTTGGTGCGGATGCCGCCGGGCATCAGCGCGTTGACGGTGATGCCGTCGCCGGCCCAGCGCCGGCTCGCCTCGACGGCGAACAGCACGTTCGCGGTCTTCGACTGCCCGTAGGCCGCCCACGGGTCGTAGGCGCGACGCTCGAAGTGGAGGTCGTCGAAGACGACCGGCGAGCGGTGGTGGGCGCTGGAGCTGACCGAGACGACCCGGGCCGCCCCGCCGGCGGCGGCCAGGGCGCCGTGCAGCCCGGTGCTCAGCGCGAAGTGGCCGAGGTGGTTGGTGGCGAACTGCAGCTCCCAGCCCGCCGCGGTGCGCAGCAGCGGCGAGGCCATGATCCCGGCGTTGTTGACCAGGATGTCGAGCGGACCCTCCCAGGCGGCGACGAACGCCGCGACGCTCGCCTGGTCGGCCAGGTCGAGCGGGCGGACGAGCAGCCGCGCGCCGCCGGTGCTCTCGGTGAGCTCCGCGGCGACGCGCTCGCCGGCCGCGGTGT
>NZ_JALKFU020000410.1 GCF_023242965.2 Frankia sp. AgKG'84/4 | reverse complement strand
GGTCGAGCCAGCCGCGCGAGCGCAGGCGCTCGGCCGCCGCGTCCCACTCGTCGTCCGTCCAGCCCCGGATCCGCTGGTAGAACGCCCGGTCGGTGCCGCCCCGCCCGACTCGCCAGACGAGGCTCTCCGGGCCGTCGAGACCGGCCGTGACCAGTGCGGCGATATGGCCGTCGCCGCGGTGCTCCCGCAGCGCGGTGGTGGCCTGCCACACGGTGCCGAGCGGGTCGTCCGGCCAGGGCAGCGCGGCGTTCGCGGCGCCGAGCACGCGGCCGGCGACGGGCAGGCGCTCCACCACCGAGCGCAGCAGCCCGGCCAGTTCGGTCAGCTCGTCGGCGCCCAGGGCGCCGAGATGCGGTTCGAGCGCCGCGCGGGCGGCGTCCAGCCGCACGGCGAGGGCATCCTTGGTCGAGAGGTGGGTCCAGATCGCCGGCACCACCGTGGACACCATCGCGGGAGAGAAGCTGAAGAACGCGCCGACGACGGGGGCGGCCTCGACCGGCCCCAGCGGCGCCGCCCGGCCGGCGAAATAGGCCCGCCAGTAGCCCTTCAGCCCCGCGTCCTCCCAGACGGCCGAACTGGCTGGGGAGAAGTAGGGCACGCCGTGCACCGGTTCGAACAGTCGCCACAGGCGCTGGGCCACGTCCATTCCTGACACAGTTCCACCCGGCTCCGTGCGGTTCAACCCGCGGGCCCGTCCCGCGCTGACGCGGCGGTGCCCGCAGGCCTCGGTGGACGCCCGTGATGGTGACTTCGCGGGGTGATGCTTGCGGTTCGTGGTGAGTTGACCGCAGCTGTGACGTCGCTGTGGATGTGCGCCCGGCGGTGACCCGCCGGTTGGTGGCGCACGACCGGCACCGATGCCACCAGCTGTGTCTGTACGGAGGCGGATTGTCAACATCGGCTCGCGGCGTGGCGGACCCCGCGTCCATGCTGACCCGGTGAACGGCGCGCGACCGCGGGGATGCCTGACGGCCCCGCCGGCGCCCGAGGGTGGGCCCGCCGGCGGCGTGGCGCGCGGGATGCCGCTGGCCTGGCGCGATTGCGACTGGCGGCACCGCGCCCGGAGATCAGGCCGCGCCCGGCGCGGGGGCATACGGACCGACGGACGCGGCGAGCGCCGGCCGCAACCGGCACACGCGGATCCACGTGGAGGGGACGACCGATCCGCGCGACCCGCGTTCACCAGGAAAAACGCGGAGAGTGATCTCATCGATGCGCATGGTCGACGTTGTGGGCGAAAGTCGGCTCAATCTGACAGGTGACCCCAAGGTTAGAGAGATAGCAATAGTGCAAAACGGACAGGGGACGGGTGGCTCGACGGAGTGACGGGAGCGGTGGATGGCAGAGCACGGACACGACCCGAACGGCGGCCAGTGTCGCGTGGACGTGATGGCCCCGGGCCGTACGCCCGTCCGCCGACGCGCGCCGGTGAAAGCACGTCCGCCGGCGCAGCCCCATCCGCCGGTTCCCCGTGATTCGCCGCCGCCGAACCGTCCCCCGTGGCCGAGCCGTTCCGCCACAGAAGATCACTCGTCGTCATCGATTCGTACGCACCCTGACAGCCGTCCGCCCGCGGACGGAAGCTTGTCCGCGGACCGGCCGCCGGCGCAGGACCATCGCCCGGCACCGGAGCGACGAAGCGCCACCGTCGCCACCGGCCGCAGCGGTCGGGTGGGAGACGGGCCGGGACGGCGCGGACTTCGCCCGGCCGGATACAACCCGGCGCTGGACGGGGTCCGCGCGCTCGCGGTGCTCTGCGTGCTCGTGTTCCACATGGACGCGCTACCCGGCGGCTATCTCGGCGTCGACGTGTTCTTCGTGCTCAGCGGATTCCTCATCACCGGCGGGTTGCTCGCCGAGCGGGACCGTACCGGCGGGATGTCGCTGACCCGCTTCTACCTGCGGCGCGCCTATCGGCTCCTGCCCGCGTTCTGGCTGCTGGTCGCCGTCGCCACCGGCTGGGTCGTGGTGCTCGGTATGGGCACGGCAGGCGAGCGCAGGGAGTTCCTCGACAGCCTGGCCTCCTCGACGCTCTACCTGAACAACTACTTCCAGGTGGTGAAGCAGAGCACGGGAGCCGGCTGGCTCGGGCACACCTGGTCGCTGTCGTTGGAGGAGCAGTTCTACCTGCTCTGGCCGCTGGTCCTGATCGTGCTGTGCCGCCGGCCGCGGATCGTCGACCGGCTGCCCGTGGTGCTGCTCGGCGGCGCGGTCGCCGTGGCGCTGTGGCGCAATGTGCTGGTCGCGTTCGGGGCGCAGGGCACGCGGACGTACTTTGCGCTGGACACCCGGGCGGACGCGCTGCTGGTCGGCTGTGCCCTGGCCGCCTGGCTACGTGCCGCGCGCCGGGCCGCGGACGGACGCGGTGGTGTGGCCGAGGCGTCGAGGCGTCGCGTCGGCCTGGAGAGCATGATCGGCGCGCTGCCGGTCATCGGCACCCTCGCGCTCGCCATCCTGGCGGTGGAGGTGGTGAGGGCACCCAGCGGCTGGGGGCCGCCGACGATACTGACCCGCGGCGGCTACACCCTCATCGCGTTGGTCGTCGCCGCACTCATTCTCGCCCTGGAGCAGGGGGCGACGACGAGCTGGCTGTTCCGCGTCCTCGCCGCGGCACCGCTGGCCTGGCTCGGCCGAATCTCCTACGGCTTCTACCTCTGGCACTTCCCCGTGGTCGCGCACTGGGGACCCGACCTCACCGACACGCTCGGCCGCTGGCCGGCCATCCTTGCCGTCGGCGTCATCTCGGTGGCCCTGGCCGCCGCGTCGTACTACCTGCTGGAACAGCCGATCCAACGCGCCCGCGCGGCCCGGTCGAAGGCGCGCTCGGGCCAGCCGGCTCCGGCTCCGGAGCTGGTCGAGCGCGACGCCCTGGCACCCGTCGGGGCACTCAGGTGACGGTGCCGCGCTGCACGTGCAGCCTGCGCAGCGCGTCGGCGCTCGCGTCGTCGCCCGGCAGGAACGCCACGAACTGCTGGGCATCGCTCGGCGGCAGCTCGAGGACCTCACGGTCCAGGCGCAGCTCACCGACCGTGGGATGGACCCAGCGCAGGCGGCCGCGCGTCGGCAGCGCGTGCTGGTCGCGCCGGCGGGTGAACTCCTCGCCGGCCGCGGCGGCGAGCTCGGCGCTGAACCCGGTCGTACGCTCGGCCGACGGGCCGAGCCACAGGTCGAAGGCGCGTTCGTCGGCGAGCGTGCCCCAGTCGGGGAAGACCGCGCGGGCCCGCGCGTCGGTGAACACATAGCGGGTGAGATTGGGCCGGGGTCCGTCGAGCAGCCCGCAGGGCCGGGCGAGCAGGTCGAAGCCGGCGGTGAACGCGAGGAGATCGCCGAGGCGGTTGGTGACCAGCGCGATCCCCGGCTCGAACTGGTCGAGCAGGGTGAGCACCGCCGGCCGGACATCCGGGCGGGGCTGGGCGAGCCGGCCGACGCACACCCCACCGCCGATCTTCGTCAGGTGCCGCAGGTGCTCCCGTTCGGTGACGTTGAGGCGCAGCGCGCCCGCCAGCGCGTTCACGACGGCGGGCGACGGGTTGCGATCACTGCCCTGCTCGATCCGGATCAGGTACTCCACGCTGATGCCGGCCAGCGACGCCAGTTCCGAACGGCGCAGCCCCGGGACGCGGCGGCGCGCGCCCACCGCGAGCCCGAGCGCCTCGGGTCGCGTCGCGTCGCGCCTGGCACGGAGGAACTCACCCAGCGGCGTGCCCACCCGGACACTGTATGACCGCGACGGCCCTCGCCCCAGGGCACCGGCCCCGAGATCATGGCCCTACGGGGGCCACCCTGGAGCCGGTCTGGCTGCGGCCGGGCGGCGTGCGTGACGCTGGGGACATGACCGACAGCGGCAGACTCGCGATCATCATCGGCAGTGTCCGGGAGGGCAGGTTCGGCCCGGTCGTCGCCTCCTGGGTCGCCGAGCAGGCCACGACCCACGGGGGTTTCGACGTCGACGTCATCGACCTCGCGGACTTCGACGTCCCGCTGGTCCTGCCGGCGGCGTCACCGAAGTACGCCGGCGACGCCTACCCGCGCCCGGAAGGCATGCGTCCCCTGACCGAGCGGCTCGACGCCGCAGACGCCTTCATCATCGTGACCCCCGAGTACAACCACAGCTATCCGGCGTCGCTGAAGGCCGCCATCGACTGGCACTTCACGCAGTGGACGGCGAAGCCGGTCGCGTTCGTCAGCTACGGCGGCGCGGCCGGCGGGCGGCACGGCGCCCTACACCTGGAGAACGTCCTCACCGAACTGCACGCGGTGACCATCCGCGACGGACTGGCGTTCCCCGCGTACTTCACCACCTGGGACGGTGGCCGACCGCTGGATCCCACCGCCGCCGGCTACGCCACCACGCTGCTCACCCAGCTCACCTGGTGGGCGACCGCGCTGCGCCGGGCCCGCGCCGAGACGCCGTACCCGGCCTGAGACGACCAACCCGCCCGAGTCGACCAACCCGGCTGGGTCGACCAACCCGGCTGGGTCGACCAACCCGGCTGGGTCGACCGTCTCGCTGGCTGGCGCCCTCCATCGGTGCGGGCTGTGCCTTGACCGGACTCGGGCGGCGCGGCTTGGGTCAGACCCATGCCCGCCGACCGGAAGCCCGCCGACCGGAAGCCCGCCGGCCCGAAGCCCGACGTCACCACACCCGCGCAGCGGACATCCCCGGAGCGCACGCCCGCCGAGCCTGCGCCCGCCGAGGTCGCGGCCCGCCGCCTGTGGCGGCTGTTCGAGCCGGTGCATGCCGTCACCTACTTCACCCCGGTGTGCGCCGC
>NZ_JALKFU020000040.1 GCF_023242965.2 Frankia sp. AgKG'84/4 | reverse complement strand
GGCCGGCACACACCGCCGCCGCGATCTCGGTCACCCCGAGCGAGGGGTACTCCCGGCGCAGCGCCGCTGCCGGCACCGACGTGCGACGCTGCGCCATCTCCCCGCCCTCCGCGCCGACCCGACCGCCGGTGGGTCCGATCGGCCGATCGGACACACCGTCGCATTACGACCCCGGGCGCGAGCACCTCCCCGGTCCGCCCGCCCGTCCGGCATGCTTACACGGTGAGCACCCTCACCGACACCGAGCCCACCGGGACGCTGTCCGACCCGTGGCCGGCCCCCACCGCGCGACGTCCCGTGACGGCCGTCGTCCCCGTCCCGGGCGCGAAGTCCGGCACCAACCGGGCGCTTGTCCTCGCCGCGCTGGCGGGCGGCCCGTCGCGGCTGCGCGGCGCGCTGCGCTCGCGGGACACCCTGCTGATGGCCGGCGTGCTGCGGTCCCTCGGCGCCGAGGTGGACACCGACGGGCCGGACTGGCTGGTCCGGCCGGCGCCCACGCCGGGGGTGGCGCCCGGCGCGCGGGCGGAGTGCGGCAACGCCGGGACCGTCGCCCGCTTCACTCCCGCCCTGGCCACGCTGCGCGAGGGCGACGTGGTGTTCGACGGCGACCCGCGGATGCGGGACCGCCCGCTCACCCCACTGCTCGGCGCCCTGCGCCGGCTGGGTGCGGACATCGATGGCGACCGGATGCCGTTCACGGTGCGCGGCCGGGGCGCACTGCCCGGTGGCGAGGTCACGGTGGACGCGTCCGACTCCAGCCAGCTCGTCTCCGGTCTGCTGCTCGCCGCTCCGCGCTACGACGCCGGCGTGACCGTCGTGCACCGTGGAACGCGGCTGCCCTCCGGCCCGTACCTGGACATGACGGTGGCAGACCTGCGGGCGGCCGGCGCGGTGGTGCAGGTCGGGCCGCCCGAGGCCGACGGCAGCCGACGGTGGCACGTCGAGCCGGGCGAGCTCGCCGGCGCCGACCGGGCCATCGAACCGGACATGAACACTGCCACGGCGTTCCTCGCGGCCGCGCTCGCCACCGGCGGCCGGGTCGTGATCCCGCACTGGCCGCAGGCCACCGAGCAGCCCGGGCGGATGCTGCCGGCGCTGCTCGCGGCGATGGGCGCGTCGACGGAGCGCACCGAGCACGGTCTCGCCGTTCGCGGCCACGGCACCGTGCACGGCATCGACGTCGACCTGAGCGACTTCGGCGAGGCGGCGCCGGTCCTGACCGCGCTCGCGGTGCTGGCCGACTCGCCGTCCCGGCTGCGTGGCATCGGGCACCTGCGGCTGCAGGAGACCGACCGGCTCGGCGCGCTCGCCGAGGAGCTCGGCAGCCTCGGCGCGCGGATCACCGTGACCGACGACGGGCTCGCGATCGAGCCGGCCCCGCTGCGCGGCGGGCGCCTCGATCCGCGCGCCGACCACCGCCTCGCGATGGCCTACGCGGTCGTCGGCCTGGTGGTTCCCGGCATCCTCATCGACGACATCGCGACGACCGGTAAGACGGTGCCGGACTTCCCCCGGATGTGGACGGCCATGCTCGCGGAGGAGTACCCGGCGACGGGCCCGACGCAGCCGTCAGGCGAACCGGCGTGAACCAGCGGACCGCGGGCTAGGCGATGCCACGCGAGCTCGACGAGGACGACGTCCGGATCCGGCCAGGGAAGGGATCTCGGCCCCGCACCCGGGAGCGGCCCGACCACGCCGAGGCGGTGCCCGCGGTGGTCGTCGGGGTGGACCGCGGCCGTTACACCTGCCGGCCCGATCCCTCCCCCGACCTGCTGGTCGCCGCGGTGCGCGGCGGGTCGATGCGCCGCACGTCCGTCGTCGTCGGCGACCGGGTGGCGCTGGTCGGTGACCTCTCCGGGGCGGCGGGTGCGCTGGCCCGGCTGGTGCGCCGGGAGGAACGCACCAGCGTGCTGCGGCGCACCCCGGACGACACCGATCCGGCCGAGCGGCCGATCGTCGCCAACGCGGAGATCCTGGTGATCGTCTGCTCGGTCGTGGACCCGGAGCCACGGCCCGGCCTGATCGACCGCTGCCTGGTCGCCGCCTACGACGGTGGCCTCTCGCCGGTGCTGTGCCTGACGAAGACGGACCTGACCGACGGCGACGCGATGGTCGAGCTCTACCGCCCGCTCGGGTTCCCGGTGGTGACCACCCGCCCGGACCACCCGCTGGACGAGCTGCTGGCGCTGCTGGCCGACCGGATGAGCGTGCTGTTCGGCCATTCGGGCGTCGGGAAGTCGAGCCTGGTCAACCGGCTGGTGCCGGACGCGGCCCGGGCGATCGGCGCGGTGAACGCCGTGACCGGCCGGGGGCGGCACACCTCGTCGGCCGCGGTCGCGCTGCGACTGCCGGCCGGCGGCACGGTGATCGACACCCCCGGGGTGCGCTCCCTCGGCCTCGGCGCGGTGTCACCCAACAGGGTGCTGCGGGCCTTCGCCGATCTCGCCGCCGCCGCGGCGTTGTGCCAGCCCGGCTGCGAGCACCTCGCGCCGTCCCCGGACTGCGCGCTGGACTCGGCGGTGCGGGTGGGCGACGCGGACGCCGCCCGGCTCGCGAGCCTGCGACGGCTGCTGGCCGCCCGCGGAACGCCCGCCTGACCCGCGCGAGGCCCGCCTGACCCGCAGAAGACCAGCGAGAACAGGGCGGCAGGAGATTCGTCACACTCTTCCCGCCACGCGGGTATCGGCGCTCTCGGCCCCGACGCCAAACCGGCTCGGCTCGTAGTCTCGCAGGGTGACCCCGCCTAATCCCACCTCCGTGAGCACCGAATCGAACGATGATCTCGACGCCGTCACGGTTGCCGACGATCTGGCGCTCGCACTGAGCCTCGCGGACGCCGCCGATCGGATTACTCTTTCCCGATTCCAGGCCGTTGACCTGCACGTCGAGTCCAAGCCCGACAACACGCCGGTCTCCGACGCGGACACCGCCGTCGAGTCCATGATCCGTTCACGGCTCGCGGTCGCCCGCCCGCAGGACGCGGTGCTGGGCGAGGAGGAAGGGCTCGTCGGCGCCGGCGGCGCCCGGCGGCGGTGGATCCTCGACCCGGTCGACGGCACGAAGAACTTCGTGCGCGGCGTCCCGGTCTGGGGCACCCTGCTCGGACTCGAGGTCGACGGCGAGATGGTCGTCGGGGTGGCCAGCGCGCCCGCGATGAGTCGGCGCTGGTGGGGGGCCCGGGGCACCGGTGCGTTCACCCGGGACGCGACCGGCGACACCCGGGCGCTGCGGGTGTCCTCCGTCAGCCGGCTCGACGACGCCTTCCTGTCCTTCGCCTCGGTGGAGGGCTGGCGCAAGGCGAATCGGCTCGACCAGTTCCTCGACCTGGCCGACCAGGTCTGGCGGACCCGGGGCTACGGCGACTTCTGGTCCCACATGATGGTCGCCGAGGGCGCCGTGGACCTCGCCTGCGAGCCGGAGGTGTCGCTGTGGGACATGGCGGCACTCGTCGTGATCGTCGAAGAGGCCGGCGGGCGGTTCACCGACCTGGCCGGTCAACGCGGTCCGGGCCACGGCACCGTCCTCACGACCAACGGGGTGTTGCACGACGCGGCCCTGCGGTCGTTCGTACGCTAAGGGCATGACTTTCGCCGGCCGCCCTCGGTGATCGGATTCGCGCACCGCGGGGCCCCGGCGCCACACCAGCGGGAGAACTGTCTTCCCGCCTTCCGGCGGGCGCTGGCCGCCGGGGCGACCGGTCTGGAGTCCGACGCCTGGCTGACCGCGGACGCGGTGCCGGTGCTGCACCACGACGGAATCGTCGGCCCGCCCGGCCGGCGGCGGCGGATCACGGAGCTGCCCGCCGAGCGGCTGCCGGGCTGGCTGCCGACGCTCGCGGCGTTCTACCAGGAACTCGGTACGGGATTCGAGTTCAGCCTCGATCTGAAGGGGCCGGCGGGCGGCTGGGAACGGGCGGCCGACGCCGTCGTGGCCGTCGCCAGCGGGGCCGGCGGGTGCGCGGCTGTGAGCCGGCTGTGGCTGTGCGGAAACCTGCCGGAACTCGCCGCCTACCGCGCGCGGGATCCGGACGTGCGGCTGGTGAACTCGACGTCGGTCGCGAACGTCCTGGCCGGTGGTGGGATCGAGGCGTACGGCGAGCGGCTGCGCGCCGCGGGCGTCGCCGCGCTGAATCTGCGGACCCGGGAATGGCGGCCGCAGCGGGCCGACTACGCGACCGTCCTGCATGATCTCGGCCTCGCGGCCTTCGGCTGGGACGCGCAACGCAGCGGCACGCTCAACCGGCTGGCCGGCTACGGGCTCGACGCGGTGTACAGCGACCATCTGCGCCGGCTGGTCCGGGTGACGGGATCCGCCGCGACCTAGCGACGACCCGGGGCGCGTCCACAGCGGCGCCGCCTGCACGTCAGCGTGGCAGTCCCACCGAATTGACTGTCGAAGCTGACGAAGTAGCCCAATGTGTTGTGCGCAGCGTGACGCCGCTCCCGGCGGAGTGTCATAACGTCTGCGGTTAGACCGACTTCCACCCAGCTATACGGTTGGCCGACCGGCAGTGGCAGCGATTGGGCCGCCGGACGAACCGCCGGATTGGTCGCGGCGCGCGATTACCGCACATCCCACCCGGTATACTACCGAGGCTCAAGGTGGCACTTTCCTGACACGGCGATGGCGACTGACTCCACTCAGTCCTCGTCGCCCTCGTCAGCGACGTTCAGCATCTGTTCCGGAAACCCTGTCCGTTCCGCGACCCGTCCGACGGAGTATCCCTGTCGAACGAGGTCACGAGCTTGCTCCAGGGTCCAGCCCCGTCCGGGATCGACCCGGCTAACAACCACTTCGCTCGCTTGGCGCCGTTCCTGGGGCCAGCTGAGCCGTGCACGGCGTGCCAACGGTCGACCTCCGCGATTTGACGACATTGGTGTCGTGCCACCAAGGATAGGCCATATTGACGCCGGCCTGCCCGTTGAACTACACGATAGCGGGTGGCGACCTGTTAATGCAGACCCGCGCCCGAACAGCGACATCACACGAACGCCGACCGGCCCGAACAGGCGGTGAGAGCACAAGGTAGGAGTCCACCGTACAGAGGCCTCGGGAACCTTACGCGTGACGAAGCGCATCGAGGTGAGCGGTTCAGCCAGAACATCTCCAACCACATCCACCGGAGGAGTTCCGGCGTCTCCTGACTTTGTCTGTGTCCCCGCTGACAGTTCCCGGCCGGGCGGGGGCGCCCGGCCTCGCTCGCCCAGGTGGGGATCAGCGCGCCTCGGGGGCCAGCGGCGGGCCCGCGGGCTCGGTGGCGCGGGTGTGCTCGCGCAGGATCGCCCGCCACTGGCGCGCCGAATGGTTCGCTGGCCGGGTCGTGGCCAGGAAATCGGTCAGGACCCGGCAGAACCGTTCCGGTTCGCTGTGATGCGGGAAGTGTCCGGCGTCCGCGAAGATCTCCAGCCGGCTGCCGGGCATCGCCGTGTGCGCCGTGCGGGCATGCCGGGCGGGAATGACGGCGTCGTGCTCCCCCCAGACGATCAGCGACGGCATCCCCGCCGCGAGGTAGCACCGGTCGAGCATCGTGATCGACTGACCGCGAGCGTCGATCACCGAGCGCAGCGTACGCAGGAAGGCGGCCCGGGCCGTCGGCGTTCCCAGCGAGTCGCCGACGCGCAGGATGTCCTCGGCGTCGCGGCCCAGGTCGGTGGGCAGCAGCCGCAGCGCGCGCATTCCGGTGCGCCCGGCCAGGCGCACCGGCGGCAGGCCCACCAGCGAGAGCACCGGCCCGGCTCCGGGCAGCGCCGCGGCCCGCAGCGCGGGATGCACATCCGGACCCACCCCGCCGGTCGCGACGAGCACCAGCCGCTCGCAACGCTCGGGGAACTGGTAGGCGAACTGCATCGCCACGCCGCCACCGAGCGAGTGCCCGATGACGGTGGCCCGCTCCACACCGAGCACGGTCAGCAGGTCCCGCATTCCGCAGGCGTAGCCGGCGATGGAGTAGTCGCCGCGCGGCTTGTCCGACAGTCCGTGGCCCAGCAGGTCGGGCGCGATGACGGTGTGGTGGCGGGCCAGCCGCGCGATGATCGGCAGCCAGGTACGCGCGTTGTCCCCGATGCCGTGGATGAGCAGGAGTACCGGGCCGTGCCCCGCGCGCAGGTAGCTGCGCCGGTAGCCGTGCACCGTGACGAACCGGGGCGTGGGTGCGGCGACGGGACCCCCGCCCCGCCCCGCGCCGCCGGCGTGTTCGCCGCCAGGGCCGCCGACCCCGTGGCCGCCGTCCAGGTCCGTGTGTCGGGCCGTTGCCCGCATGTCCGCCGCAGTCATGTCCGAGGCCGACCTCTTCTCGCCCGCCGAACGTCAGAACTCGATGTTGCTCATCACGTGCTTGATCCGGGTGTAGTCCTCCAGGCCGTACACGGAGAGGTCCTTGCCGTAGCCGCTGCGGCCGAAGCCGCCGTGGGGCATCTCCGCGACGATCGGGATATGAGTGTTGATCCAGACGCAGCCGAAGTCCAGCCGCCGCGCGACCCGCATCGCGCGGCCGTGGTCATGCGTCCACACGCTGGAGGCCAGCCCGTACTCCACGCCGTTGGCCCAGGCCACCGCCGCATCCTCGGAATCGAAGCGCTGCAGGGTGAGGACCGGTCCGAAAACCTCCGACTGGACGAGTTCGTCGTCCTGGCGCAGGCCGGCGATGACGGTGGCGGGATAGAAGTAGCCGGGCCGCGCCAGCGCCGCGCCGCCGGCGAGCACCTCGGCGTGCGCCGGGGCCCGCTCGACGAAACCGCCGACCCGGTCGAGCTGGCCGGAGCTGTTCAGCGGTCCGTAGTCGACGCCGGACTCCTGCGGAGCGCCGGTCACGGTGTCCCGGGCGGCCTTCGCCAGGGCCTCGGCCAGTTCGTCGTGGATACCGGGCGCGGCCAGCACGCGGGTCGCGGCGGTGCAGTCCTGCCCGGCGTTGAAGTACGCCGCGGCGGCGATGTCGGCGGCGACGGCGGCCGCGTCGACGTCGTCGAAGACGAGGACCGGCGCCTTGCCCCCAAGCTCCAGGTGTACCCGCTTGAGGGTGTCGGCGGCGGCCCGCGCGACCTCCATCCCGGCGCGCACGCTGCCCGTCACCGACACCATCGCCGGCCCCGGATGGGCGACGAGTGCGCGCCCGGCGTCCCGGTCGCCGCACACGACGTTCAGAACCCCCGGCGGCAGGAACTCGGCGGCGATCTCCGCGAGCAGCAGGCTGGACGCGGGCGTGGTGTCGGACGGCTTGAGCACGACCGTGTTGCCGGCGGCGATCGCCGGGGCGATCTTCCACACCGCCATCATCAGCGGGTAGTTCCACGGGGTGACCTGCGCGCACACCCCGACCGGCTCGCGGCGGACGTAGCTGGTGTGGCCGGCCAGGTACTCGCCGGCGGCGCGGCCTTCCAGCAGGCGGGCGGCCCCGGCGAAGAAGCGGAGCTGGTCCGCCGCCGGGCCGATCTCCTCGGTCACGGTCAGGCGCAGCGGCTTGCCGGTGTTGGCGCTCTCCACCGCGGCGACCTCGTCGGCCCGGTCCTCCAGGGCGTCCGCCAGCCGCAGCAGCGCCCGGGCCCGCTCCGACGGGGTGGTGTCACGCCAGCTCTCGAACGCCGTCGACGCGGCACGGACGGCGGCGTCGACGTCCGCGGGCCCCGAGCGGGGAGCCTGGGCCAACTCCCGCCCAGTGGACGGATCGATGATCGTCATCGTCTGCCCGTCGGCCGCCTGGGCCGGTTCGCCGCCGATCAGGTTGGCGAGGATCGCGTCCATGTGTCTCCTCCGCGTGCGGGCTGCACTCTGGGGCGGTTCGGCCTCAGGCCGTGAGGTCGTGGGCGAGGCTGTCGAGGCTGTCGAGGTAGCGCTCGACGTCGGCGTCGGTGTGCTGGACGGACAGGGTCCACTCCTCCTCGCGGCCCGGCGCCATCAGCACACCGCGGTTGGCGTTGTAGAGCCAGGCGAGCTCCGGCAGCTCCGCGAACTGGTGCGCCATGAAGGAGGTGTAGTCCCGGATGGGCGCGTCGGTGAAGTTCACACATCCCTTGGAGCTGATGCCGACGGTGTAACCAGGCAGGCCGTAGCGGGCCAGGATCGCGTCGCAGCCGGCGATCAGCCGGTCGCCCAGGCGGTCCAGGTGGGCGTAGGCGTCCTCGGTGAGGACCTCGAACAGGCTCGCCCGCGCCGCGGCCATCGACAGCGGGTTCCCGCTGTAGGTGCCGACCTGCTTCACCCGGTCACTGGCGACGATCTCCATGATCTCGGCGGTGGAGCCGATCGCGCCGGAGGGCAGGCCGCCGCCCAGCGCCTTGGCGAGGGTGACCATGTCCGGGCGCACCCCGAAACGCTCGGTGGCGCCGCCGGGGGCGACGCACAGGCCGGTCTTGACCTCGTCGAAGATCAGGATGATGCCGTGCCGGCTGGTGATCTCCCGGACCGCGGCCAGATAGCCCGGCTCGGGCAGGACGACCCCGAGGTTCATCATCGCCGGTTCCATGATCACACAGGCGGGCAGGCGGCCCTGCGCGGCGAGATCGGAGATCCGGCGTTCCATCGCCGGGGCGTCGTTGAACGGAACCGGGACGGTCAGCTCGACGACCGCACGCGGGATCCCCGCGCCGTAGCCGAGGGAGTTCATGTGATCGGCGGGGCCGATGTCGTCGTACGGCGTGCCGATCGAGACCATCACGTAGTCGTGGTGCCCGTGGTAGGAGCCGAAGATCTTGATGATGGTCTCGCGGCCGGTGACCCCGCGGGCGATGCGGATCGCGTCCATCGTCGCCTCGGAGCCGGAGTTCACGTACCGCCACTGCGGCAGGCCGAAGCGGCGGGCCAGCTCCTCGCTGACGACGACCGAGTCCTCCGTCGGCATGGCGAAATGGCTGCCGAGCGCGATCCGCTCGCTGACCGCCCGCACGATCGCCGGATGCGCGTGCCCCTGCACCATCGACCCGTAGCCGTTGTGGAAGTCGGAGTACTCGGTGCCGTCCACATCCCACACGAGCGACCCGCGCCCGTGCGTCAGATAGATCGGCCACGGGTCGCGGACCTGGTAGGACGACGGCACGCCGGACGTCATCGAGCGGACCGCCCGCTCGTGCAACCGCTGCGATCCACCGGTGCGGGCCCGCAGGCGGGCCTCCTCCCCCTCGGTGAGTTCGGTCGCTCTGGCCTGCAGCGCCGTGTGACTGACACCGCTACGGGTCCCCATCAGCTTCGACACCGTCCATGCACCCCTTCCGGCAGACGCCTACTGAAAGCGTAGCGCCGAGGGTCAAGCGGCGATGGAATCCGTCGAGAAAGGCCGATTTTTGAATCGCTTACCAGTTTGGTCGGGGTAGCCATACCATGACAGCAGACGCTCGACGGACGCATGGGCCACCCGCGACACCGGGTTCCCGACCGGCGGGCGGCCAGCGCCGCCGCCGGGCGGGACGAGGAGGATGCCGGGTGCAGTCTCGACGGCCGCTCGGCCAGCGCTCCTCCCCGGACGGCCTGCTCGATGACGTCAACAAGGCCATCATCGAGCAGCTCCAGCAGGACGGCCGGCGTTCCTACGCCGCGATGGCGACCGCCGTCGGCCTCTCCGAGGCGGCGGTGCGCCAGCGGGTCCAGCGCCTGCTCGACGCCGGTGTCATGCAGATCGTGGCGGTCACCGATCCGCTGCGGGTCGGCTTCCATCGCGAGGCGATGATCGGTGTGCGGGTGACGGGCGACAGCCGGATCGTCGCCGAGGCGATCGCCACGCTGCCCGAGGTGGACTACGTCGTGCTCACGGCGGGCTCGTTCGACATCATCGCGGAGCTCGTCGCCGAGAACGACGACCACCTGCTAGAGCTGATCAACTCGCGGATCCGGGCGATGTCGCAGGTGCTCGCCACGGAGACCTTCGTCTACCTGCGCCTGGTGAAACAGACCTACACCTGGGGAGTGCGCTGAGGCGCGGAGAACGAACCACCGGGGGCGGGCACCGACGGGCGGACCGGCCACCGCAAGGCGGAAGGCGACAACGTGGGAAAGTCCGGGCCGAACGGCACGCCAGGGCCCGCCCGCGCGAATCCTTTACCACGCCTCGCGCGTGAGGCGGCCAATGGCGGGAACGGTCGGCAGGGTCACCCCAACGACGGTCTCAACGCACAACCATAAAGTACCAACAAGAGTCCAACGTACGTAACGACGGTCAAACGAACTCGGCCCAGACATGATGGGGTGAGCATGGCGCTAGTCCACCATGACCCGCAGGACGGCATAATGATTACTCGCATCGGCCACGCAGAGATCACCGTGCGTCCCGAACCACCAGCGAGCGCCACCGGAGTCCCGGTGATCCTCCTGCGGGTGGATGCCCCGATGCTGGACACTCTCGCGGCCGCCTACCTCGACCCCGATGAGGCCCGCCGGCTGGCTCAGGCGCTCGTACGCGCGGCCGAGGCCGCCCGCCCGGCCTCTCCCTGGCGCACGCCACGCCCCGGAGCACGCTGACCCGTCCAACCCGACTCCCCGAGCCGGACCCGCGGGGCGCGGCCCGCCCGGCCGCGCCGCTCGCCCCGCCACCGCTCGCCCCGCCACGAGGCCGGGCGAGGGTCGTACCGGCGTTCGGCCGGCGGCTTCGGGCTCGGCGGCCACAGCGATCCGCCGTGAGCGGACGGCTCTACATTAAAAAAGACTCCCGGGAAGTTTCTCCCGGGAGTCTTTTTCCCTTTGTAGCGGGGGCAGGATTTGAACCTGCGACCTCTGGGTTATGAGCCCAGCGAGCTACCGAGCTGCTCCACCCCGCGTCGGTGTGAGTTCACCATACAGGGCTGACACCGGTAGGTGTCAAATGAGCGGGGGGACTTCTTCGGAATCTTTCCCGTGCCCCCTGTCCGGCCGGCCGCCGCGGCACGGCCACCTGGGGGCCCCGCTCACCCTGGAGCCCCGCAGCGGCCACGTCAGCCGGCCGGAACGCACCACGCGTCAGCCGGGCGAGGGCGACGCGCGCGCGGTCGGTGGCGTGGGAGGCGAGGCCGCCGGCGCCGAGACACTCGCCCGGACCGTCTCCGACGGGGTCGAACCGGCCGCCGACGGCCGCGGACTCGCCGACGCGCTCGGTACCGGGGTCGGCGCCGGGCTGGCGATCCCGCGCAGGCGACTCAGCGCGTTCGACAGGTCGGTCTGGGCCTGGCCGTAGGCGGTGAAGTCCGGCGGGCTCTTGCCCAGCGCCGCCTGCCCGGCCCGGTAGGCGCTGTCCGCGTCGCTCACGGCGTCCTGCAGGGCGCTGCCCCCGGCCGCGCCCCCGCTGGTGCTCGTGTCAGCGCCGCCGGTGACCGTGGTCGCGCCGCTGCCGGCCCCGGCGGCCCCGGCCCCGGCACCCGCACCGAAGACCTTCTCCAGGGCCTCCCCGAGCGACGTGCCGAACCCGATGTGCTCCCCGAACGCGGCGGCGACGCCCTGCAGTGTGGGATAGCCCGTACTGCCGCGGGCCTGCACGTAGTACGGCTCCACGTACAGCAGGCCCCCCGCCACCGGGAGCGTCAGCAAGTTCCCCTCGATCGTCTGGGACCCGGCGCCGCGCCACAGCGTCAACTGGTTGGCGACCTCGCCGTTGGCCTCGATCGCGTTCTGCACCTGGACCGGGCCGTTGATCGTGCTGCCTGGCGGCAGCTTCAGCAGGGTGAACTGCCCGTAGTTCGACGGGTCGCTCGACACCGCCATGTACGCCGCGAGCTTCGACGAGCGGGCGGAGATCAGCGGCGAGGTCAGGTTGTAGGACGGCTTCGTCCGGTCGGGCAGCTGGCTGTAGACGTAGAACGGCGGCTGCGGCTGCCCACTGCCGTCCGGCGAGTCGGAGACCTGCCAGAAGTCCTCCTGCGAGTAGAAGTCCCGCGGGTCGGACACGTGGTACTGGCCGATGAGGTCCCGCTGCACCTTGAACAGGTCCTCGGGATAGCGCAGGTGCTCCATCAGCGACGACGAGATGGCCTTCTTCGGCTTCACCGTGTCCGGGAAGGCCTTCATCCAGGTGCGCAGCACCGGGTCGGACTCGTCCCAGGCGTAGAGGGTGACCGTGCCGTCGTAGGCGTCGACGGTGGCCTTCACCGAGTTGCGGATGTAGTTCACCTGGTTCGCGGCCTGCTGGGTGCGGTTGCCGCTCTGCGCGGTGACCGAGTCGGCGGTGACGTCACCGAGGGTGCGGCGGGCCGAGTACGGATAGCCGTCGGAGGTCGTGTAGCCGTCGAGGATCCAGGTGATGTGGCCGTTGACCACCGCCGGGTACGGGTCACCGTCGAGGGTGAGCCAGGGAGCGGCCTTGCTCACCCGCTCGCGCGGGTTGCGTTCGTAGAGGATCCGGGAGTTCTTGGTGATGTCCCCGGACAGCAGCAGGTTCTGGTCCCCGAACCGCAGAGCGAACAGCGCCTGGCGGAACGTCGAGCCGACCGAGACCCCGCCGCTGCCGGTGTACGTCGTCGTGGCCTGGGTGTCCGTGCCCCGGCCCGGACCGTCGATCTCCACCTGGCGGGTGCCCACCACCGAGTAGTCCGGCGACATCTCGCCGAAGTAGACCCGGTCCTGCGTGATGCCGAAGTCACCCTGCTGCGGCAGGTTGCTCGCGCCCTGGTCGAACGCGGGCTGGCCCGCGTCGACCGTGCTCGACGGAGCGGCGACGAAGCCCTTGCCGTGGGTGTACGTCAGATGCTCGTTGATCCAGTTGCGCTGGTCGGTACCGAGGCCCGCCTGGTTCAGCTCGCGGACGGACACGACGTAGTCACCGGTGGTCTTCTTGCCGTCGGCACCGGTGACGGTGTAGCGGTCGACGTCCAGTGTCTTCGGGAACGTGTAGTAGCCACGGATCTGCTGGAGCTGCTGGAACGTCCGCGACAGCTTGCTCGGGTCGAGCAGGCGGATGTTGGGCACCGTGCCCTTGTCGGCCCCTACCTGCGCGGCGGTGACGTCGGTGCGGGCGGCGTAGGACTGGGACCGCACGTCGGCGATGCCGTACGCGGCCCGGGTGGCGTCGATGTTTCGCTGGATGTACGGCTGCTCGCGGCTGGCCTCGTTCGGCCGCACCTGGAACTGCTGGACGAACGCCGGGTAGATCCCGCCGATCACCACCGAGGACAGCACCAGGATTCCCGCCCCGAGCAGCGGTAGCGTCCAGCCGCGCTGGAAGATGTTGTAGATGAACAGCACCGCGCAGGCCAGCGAGATGAACAGCAGGATCAGCTTCGCTGGCAGCACGGCGTGCACGTCGGTGTAGGAGGCGCCCGTCCCCACCCCGCGGGCGGAGAACACCGCGCCGAAGCGGTCCAGGTAGTACGCCCAGGCCTTGAGCAGCGCCAGCAGGCCGAGCAGCACGGAGATGTGCGCCTTGGCCGCGGGACTCACCCGCTCCCCGGGGGTCTGCAGCCGGATTCCGCCGAACAGGTAGTGGGTGAGCACCGTGACCAGCAGTGACAGCAGCACGGCGGTCAGCAGGAAGCCCAGCAGGAAGCGCTCGAACGGGTAGGTGAACGCGTAGTAGCTGATGTCCCGGTGGAACTGGGGGTCGGTCTTCCCGAACGACTCGCTGTTGACCCACAGCAGCCACGTCCGCCACCGGCCGGAGGCGGAAAGGCCGGACGCCAGGCCGAACAGCGCCGCGATCCCGATCAGGACCAGCTTCAGGTACGGCTCGATCGCCGACCGGTACCGCTCCAGGTTCTGTTGTTCGGTGGACATCGGGCGCAGCGGGGGCCGCAGCCGGTACCCCAGTACGATGTTGACCCCGATGACGACTGCCATCACCACGCCGAACAGGAAGAACAGCAGGATGCGGGTGTAGATGACGGTCGTGAAGACCTTGCTGAAGTTGACCGACCGATAGAACAGCAGGTCTGTGTAGAACCGGGTGAAGACAGTGACGAACGCGATCAGAAGCGCCAGGACCAGCAGCACCGGGACTATCACCCTGGCGCGGCTCAGCGCCAGCCGGCGGCTGGTCGTTGCCACAGTTCCTCCGAGCGGTCGGGCCTTCACGATGCCGGCGTACGGCGGACGCGGGGCGCGCGAAGCACCCCAGTACGGCAACCTACGCCAGCGCCTCGGGGGGAATCGGAGAGGATGGGTTGGTGAGCAGCCCGAACATCACTGAGTTGACCTCCGTCGTACTCGAGGTCGAGCGGCACGTCGCCGATTCCGGTTGGGACCAGCCCAGCCAGGTCTACGCGCTTGCCGACACCGCTGACCTGCTGGCCCGCGAGCCAGCCCTCGCCCCGCACATCGGAGATTCCCCACCCGGGTCGCTGACACCGGTCGAACAGGAGCCGCTGCCGATGGGGCGGCTCGACGAGGTGCTCGCGGGCATCGGCTGGCCACCGGAGGTGCTGGGCTGCGTGCTGGTCACGGAACTCGTGGTGCTGCCGCCGAGCGCCGAGGAGGAGGCACCCTACTCGGACGACGAGATCGAGTACTGGGCGGCGAACCATCCGGAGCGCCAGGACGTCCGCCTCGCCGTGGCCGTGACCCGCAGTGGGCTGCACGCTTCCTGCCTGCGGGTGCGAGGGGACGACGAACTCGTCGTCGACCCCGATCTCGCCGACAACCTCATCGACGGGCTGCTCGCGACCTTCCAGTGACCGGGCCCGGCCGGCGAGCCGGGCTCGCCGCGCCGTGCCCCGGGCCCGCCCGGGCCGATCTCGACCCGGGCGCCCTCGGGACGCCCGCCGTGTCAGCAGGGAGTCAGCAGGAGGGGACGTTCGCCGCCGGGTTCGTCCGCAGGGCGTCGACCGCCTTCAGCGCTCCCGCGAGGGTGTCCACCTTCACCAGCTTGGGCGCGCTACCGCCCACCGCACGGGCGTCCGCGCAGTTCGCCGCCGGCACCAGGAAGATCGACGAGCCGGACGCCCGGGCTCCGAGGACCTTCTGCTGGATACCGCCGATGGGGCCCACCACACCGTCGGCAGTGATGGTTCCGGTGCCGGCGATGTTCTTCCCGCCGGTCAGCTCGCCCGGGGTGAGCAGGTCGACGATGCCCAGCGCGAACATCAGGCCGGCGCTCGGCCCGCCCACGTCCGACAGGCGGATGCGGACGGTGAACGGATAGGTCCGCTTCTCCGTGGTGGTGATGCCGATCATGGCGCGGGCGGCGTCACCGGTGGCCGGGCGGGTCGTGATGGACACGCTCGCCGGCTTGCCGTCCCGGGTGTAGTCGATCGTCGCCGGTGCGCCGGGGCGCACCTTGCCGATCTCGGCACGCAGCTGCTCCTGGGTGCTCACCGCGATCCCGTTGACTTTGGTGATCACGTCTTCGGGGGCGAGCCTGCCGGTGGCCGGTGAGCCGGCGGGGACAGTGAACACGGCCACCGAGTGGCCGGTCGCCGCGACGCCGAGCTGGGTGAGCGCGGCGGCAGTTGCCTGGTCCTGGGAGTCGAGCATGGCCTGCGCGTTCTCCTGCTGGACCTGCTCCTGGGTTGAGCCGCGCGGCCGGATGAGCTCGGTGGGCACGACCGCACGGTCGGACGAGAGCCAGTCCTCCAGCGCGCCGAGCAGGTTCAGCTTCGGGGTCTCCTCGACCGTGGTCAGCTCGAGGCGGCCCGAGGTCGGGTAGGTCCGCCGACCGTCCACCGTGATCAGCTTCGTGCCGTCCACCGAGCCGAGGGTGTCGGTGACGGGCCCGGGGGCCAGGGTCACGAAAGGTACCGGCAGCCACAGGCCCACCACCAGGAGCGCCAGCGCCAGTACCGACGTGACCACCAGAGTCTGGGTGCGCCGGGCCATGACCGCAGTCTATGTACCACGGGCACCACGGACGGGCGGTGCCCGCGGCCACCGCGTCGGCAGCGGCCACGGGCCCTGACCGATGGGTTCCGGGCGGCCCGCTCACGGGCGGCCCGCTCACGCGCGGCCCGCTCACGCGCGGCTCAGAGCAGGTCGTCCCCCGGCCGCGCCGGACGGTACGGCAGCGGCACGGTGTCGACCATCGACTCGGCCAGCGCCGCCGCCGGGTCGTGGCCGACCGACTGCCCGTCGCCAGCCGGGTCGCCGGTGGGCTGGTTCAGGGCGAAGGGATCGCCAGGCGCATAGAGCCCGTAGAGACCATGCGGGTCATCAAAAGGGGTCGGTTCGGGGTAGCCGGAATCGTCGAGGCCGAATCCGGGCCGCGGGCCGGACTGGTCGGGAATCGGGCGGGCCAGCGCGGCCATGCTTCGCCGATAGCCCGCGATCGTGATCATTGCTTCGGAGGAGCGGTCGGGCCGACTGCGCAGCGCAGTCCACGCGATCGCAAGGAGGACGGCGACTGGGGGGATCAACAGGAACCACATGAGAAGCCTCGACGTCGAGACGAACAAGAAGATGACTTATTTCTATCGTAGGTGCCCCGCTCAGCAGGCGCCTACCCATTCCGTCGAGCCATCCTCAAAAATCTGATGTTTCCAAATGGGAACCTGCGCCTTGATGTCATCGATCAGACGACGACAGGCGGCAAAAGCCTCCGCCCGGTGCGCCGCACCCACGGCCACCACGACCGCGAGCTCGCCCACCTGGAGGTGCCCCACGCGGTGGGTCACCGCGATGGCGCGCACCGGCTCAGCGGCGGCGACCTCGGCCGCGACCCGCTCGATCTCCGCCACGGAGCGTGGATGCGCTTCGTAAGCGAGATCGGTCACCGGCCGATCATCGTCGTGGTTCCTGACAGACCCCACGAACAGCGCGATCCCGCCCACATCCGGGAGGAGCACGGCGGCGAGGCACTCATCGACCGACAACGGACTGTCACGAACCTGCGCGAAGATCACCCGCGCGGGGGCGCCCACCGGCTCCCCCCCACCGGGCGGCGGGGGGGCCTGGCGGGCCGCGGCGGCCGGCGCGTCCTGTCCTGCCGGGACGACCGGGCCCCGTCCCGGCCCAGGCACGCCGGAGGCGCCATCCACCGCCACGGCGGACGTGGGAGAACACGGCGAGTCCACATCCCCGACCCTAACCGGACAGGACACCATCCGTTCCGGCCAGCGGGCAGAAAACGCATTACCGTGGGTTCATGCCCGAACCGCGCGCGCAAGGTACCGCCCCCCGATCAGGCCACGTCCGATGAGTGGGCCCTTCCCCTTCGGCTTCACGCCCTCCGATGGCGGGGACGAACCCCGATCGCCGTTCGGCGGCGGGGCGCCGTTCTTCGCCGAACTGGAACGGCTGATGTCGTGGCAGGGCGGCCCGGTCAACTGGGAGCTGGCCCGGCAGGTCGCCGTCCGTTCACTGGGTGACGGGGCGGCCAGTGTGCCGATGGGCCAGCAGCATCTGGTCGGCGAGGCGCTGCGGATCGCCGACGTCTGGCTCGACCCGATGACGGCCCTGCCCGCCGGCGCCACCGCGGCGGCCGGCTGGTCCCGGGTGGAGTGGATCGAGAAGACGCTGCCGGTGTGGAAGACCCTGTGCGACCCGATCGCCACCAAGGTCGTCGAAGCGATGCGCTCGGGCATTTCCAGCGGGCTGAGCCAGCTCGGGGGCGGCGGGGTCGAGCTGCCGAGTGAGCTGCGCGACGCCCTCCCGCCGGGGGTCGACCTCAGCGCGCTGCTGGCCTCGGGCGGACCGATTGTGCAGATGATGAACCAGGTCGGCGGCATGCTGTTCGGCGCGCAGGTCGGGCAGGCGATCGGGACGCTGGCCGCCGAGGTCGTCTCCTCGACCGACGTGGGCCTGCCGCTCGGCCCCGCGGGCACGGCCGCGCTCGTGCCGGCCAGTGTCACCGCGTTCGGCACCGGGCTGGAGATCCCCGAGGACGAGGTGCGGATCTACCTGGCGCTGCGGGAGGCCGCCTCCAACCGACTGTTCGCCCACGTGCCGTGGCTGCGCGCGCACGTGCTCGGCGCGGTCGAGGAGTACGCCCGCGGCATCGCGGTGGACACCGAGGCGGTCGGCCGAGTCATGCGGATGGTCGACCCGACCGCGCTGATGAACCCCGAGCGGCTGTCCGAGGCGCTCGGGGAGGACGTGTTCAACGACGCGACGACTCCCGAGCAGAAGGCGGCCCTGGCCCGGCTCGAACTGATCCTGGCGCTCATCGAGGGCTGGGTGGACCACGTGACCGACGCGGCGGCCACCGGCCACCTGCCCGCCGCCGGCCGGCTGCGCGAGATGGTCCGCCGCCGCCGGGCCGAGGGCGGCCCTGGCGAGCAGACCTTCGCCACGCTGGTCGGCCTGTCGCTGCGGCCCCGCAAGCTGCGGGAGGCCGCGGCGCTGTGGGCGCAGCTGACCGAGGCGCGTGGCCGGGACGGTCGGGACGCCGTCTGGGCCCACCCGGACCTGCTGCCCACGGCGGACGACCTGAGTTCGCCGGCGGACTTCGTCGCGGGCGCGAGTTCCGGTGTCCTGGACGATCCGATCGGCGAAATCGAGAAGCTGCGTGACACCCCGGCGCCGGAGGGTGGTTCCATGTCGCGGCCGAAGGACTCCCGCGACGACGGTTCAGACGGCTCGGCGACGCCTGACGGCCCGGCGGACCCGCAGGGCCCACCCGCCGGCTGAGCCCTGCTCGACGCGGCGCCCCGCAGCGGGGGCGGGGAGCTGGCTGCGACGGTCGCGGGCGAACACCGATCCACAGGACCGTCCACAGGCCCTCCACAGCCCGTCGAACGCGCTGGCCGCCGGCCTCGCGGGCGTGGCACGGTGGGGATCAACTGGCTCACGGGCCAGTTGGTCCCATTCGTGCCGGCGGCCGCGGCCGCCGGCGGACCTGCGGGGGATCCATGCGCCCGATCCTCAAGCCGGGCCTACGCCGGCTCTGGCACGACGGTTCCACCCTGCAGCTCGGTATCGACCCGGTGACCGCCGTCGTCCTCGCCGGCCTGCGGCCGGCCGACACCGAGCTGATCGACGCGCTCGACGGCCGCCGCACCCTGGAACAGCTCCGCCTCGACGCCGGCGGTCCGGGGCGGCGCCTGCTCGACCTGCTGGGCACGGCCGGCCTGCTCCACGACGCCGGCCCGCCGGATGATGCCTGGGCCGCCCCCGGCCTCCCGCCGCTGCCCCCGGC
>NZ_JALKFU020000409.1 GCF_023242965.2 Frankia sp. AgKG'84/4 | reverse complement strand
CGCCTGCGCCGCCGGTCGCACGCCGTCCGAACGACGGTCGAATGCCTCACGCAGCCCCCGCCCCGACCCCCCGGCCCGCCCCCAGGCGGACGCGGTGCGCCAGTGCGGGCCGCCGGAGGCGGTACCACCGGCGAGCGGGCCGCCGGGCAACCCGGCGGCGCAGGCCGATCCTTCGCCGGGGGGCGGCGAGGCAGCCCGCTCACGACCGCCCTCGGGCGTCGATCCCTCGATCACACCGCACCGTCGATCATGCCGTGTCCTCCAGCTCCGCGGACGGTCTGCCGTGCCCGATCAGCCCGCCGCGGGACCACCAGGAGGCGTGCCGGCGCCGTCACCGCCCTCGGCGATGGGCCTGGGCGCGCCCTGGGAGCCGTGCGCCGACTGGCCGCTCTGGCCTACCTGCGGCCCCTTCGTCAGGGGGAGGCGATGGGGCTCGTCGGGCAGTGCCGGCGCCGCGGCCGCACCACCGGCGCCGATCGCCGGCGAGGCGGTCCCGGTCCCACCGATCTCGCCCCGCAACTGGGCAAGGCGGGACTGGGCACGGGCGTCCAGGGTGGCCCGGCGCACCTCGATCATCCGGGCCTCCATCCCCTGGGAGGCGAGTTCGTGGCGGCCGAGCGCCACCGCGTAGCGTTGCTCGACCTTGTCCCGGATCTCCGCGAGGCTCGGCGTGTCGCCGGGAGGGGCGAGGGTGGACATGCCCTCGACGGCCTTGGTCATCTGTTCCTGCATCGCCGCGTGCTCGATCTGCGTCAACAGGCGGGCCCGCTCGGCCAGGTGCCGTTGCATCCGGGCGGTGTTGTCCTCCACCGCGGTGCGGGCCTGCGCGGCCGAGGACACCGCCTGGCCGTGCAGGTTCTTCAGGTCCTCGAGCGACGTCTCGGCCGAGACGAGCTGATTGGCGAAGGCCGCCGCGGTCTCGTCGTAGCCGGCCGCCGCGACCGGGTCGCCCGCGGCCCGCGCGTTGTCCGCGAGCATCAGCGACGAACAGGCCGACTCGGTGAGGTTGGCGACCTCCTCGGCCTGGCGACTCAGCCGCATCTCCAGCTGACGCTGGTTGCCGACGACCAGGGCGGCCTGCTGCACCAGCGCCTCGTGCTGGCGGCGGGCCTCATCGATGGCCTGGTCGATCTGCACCCGCGGGTCGGCCCGCTCGTCGAACTTGCGGTTGGCCGAGGCGGACAGATACCGGGCAATCTTGCGGACGACGTTCGCCATACCACGATCGTCGCACGACACCGGCCCGGCGGTGAGCCCGCGTGCGGCCCCGATCGCGTCAACAAGACGTCACCAGGGCCGGCCCAGGACACCCCGGCGGCACGTCACACCGTCGGACGGGTCACACCGGCGGGCACAGCTCCGTGCGGCCGCGGCCCAGGCAGATGTCGCAGGGCCGGCACGCCGGCACGAAGCCGCCGCGGGCGGTGGCGAAGACGACCAACTGCTCGCCGAGCCCGTTGCAGCCCTTGCAGACCTGGATCGGGCGATGCCCCGGGGCGACGTTCTCTTCCTCGGGTCGCGAGGCGGTGCTCACGAGACCTACTTTCCCCAGCGGGCGGGCTCGACAACCGAGCCCGGGAGTCGAACGGCTCACGCCGCGCCACGACAACTAACCGGGGAGGGTGACAGAACCCCGCGGGCGACGCCACCAGAGCCGGCCCGTTCGGGCCAGGGCTCCCGGGGGCCGTGCCGCCGCGGGCGATACCGCGGCGGCGGTCCCCCGGCTCAGACCATCGCCTGGAACATCCAGTGCTGTTCCTCCAGGTCGTGCACGATACCGATGATCAGATCCTGGGTGACCGGATCGGGCTTCTCGGTAGCCTCCATGCGGGTCCGCATCCGGGTGACGATCCCCGCGAGGACTTCGGTGACCAGGCGCAGGACCTTCTCGTCGGCGACGTAGCCGACCTCGACCCCCGGCAGGTGGGTACCCCGGGCCACGGTGCCCGCCTGGCCGTCCGGGTTGACGCCGATGGCGACGGACCGTTCGGCCACCTGATCGGCGTAGCGGCGGGCCATCTCGACGACGGCGTCCAGCTGGAGGTGCACGCTGCGGAAGGTGCGCCCCGTGACGTTCCAGTGCAACTGCTTGGCGAACAGCGACAGGTCGATCAGATCGATCAGGGCACCCTGCAGCGCCTCTCCGGTGATCGTGCCGGCTTCGTCGGACAGGGGGCTTCGAATAGCGCTCATCAGCGCCGCCTCTCACTCTCGGGGGTCAGCCTGCACACACAGGCGTGCCCCGGAATGAGGCCCCCAATCGGGGCCACACGGGCGCTGAGCAGCACCGCGAGCCGAGCCGGTGAAGGCTCAGGCGGCTCGCTCGACCACCGTCGGTCGCGCTGGCACGACCACGGTGGCACCGCCACCGACCGCCGCGCCCACCGCCAGCTCGGCGAGCTCGAGATCCTCGCTCACCTCACGCAGCAGGTCCGCGAGGCGCACTCCCAGTGCCTCACAGATGGCAGCGAGCAGCTCGGAGCTAGCTTCCTTCTGCCCACGCTCGACCTCGGAGAGGTAGCCGAGCGACACTCGGGCCGCCGACGACACCTCCCGAAGCGTGCGATGTTGATCTTGACGGCGGCGGCGCAACGCCTCGCCGATCATGCGTCGGAGCAGGACCATCGAGCCTCCTCCTTCGTCCGCGGGGTGCGTTCACCGTATACCCACCACCACGGCCATCGGGCCCTCGTTGATGGGACTGTAACTGTGTAAGCACCTCAGGTCCGACGATTACTCCCCAGACCCACCGACGGCTGAGTCACCCATCGTAACCGTGTCGCCGCCTGGTAGTCCCGCAAGCGTACGTCGGACCAGGTCCAGTGCCGTGACCACGGCGTAGGTGCGCACCCTCGCCCTGTCGCCCGGTAGTCGTACCGAGCGGGTGACGATGCCATCCGGGCCGGCGAGGCCCACGTGCAGGGTGCCCGGCGGCTTGCCCTCCTGCGCCGCCGGACCGGCGACGCCGGTGGTGGCCAGGCCGTAGTCGGCGCCGAGCCGCTCGCGGACCCCGGCCGCCATCGCCGCGGCCGTCCGCGCGGACACCGCACCCTCCGTCGCCAGCAGGCCCGGGTCGACCCCCAGGGCCGAGCCCTTGACGTCGGTCGCGTAGGCCACGACGGCACCGCGCAGCACGCCGCTCGCCCCGGGCACGTCGGTCAACCGCCCGGCAAGCAGACCGCCGGTGAGCGACTCGGCCACCGCGAGCGTCGCCGAGCGGGTGGCGAGCATCCCCAGCACGACGGCCTCCAGCGAATCCTCATCCCCGCCGTACACGCCGTCGCCGAGGGCCGCGCGGGCCGCGGTCTCGACTGGCGCGATCAGCCGCTCGGCCTCGTCCCGGTCGCGGGCGCGGGCGGTGATCCGGACCCGGGTCTGCCCGTCGCTGGCCAGGAACGCGATCGTCGGGTTCCCGATCGGCGCGAGTCGCTCCACCTCGCCGGCCAGTGCCGTGGCCACCGAGGACTCCCACATGCCCGCGGTGCGCAGCACCCGGTGCACCACGACCGCCGGACTCCCGGCGCGGCGCAGCAGGTCGGGCAGGACGCTCTCGGTGAACATCGCCGTCATCTCGAACGGCGGGCCCGGCATCGCGTAGACGACGCCCGAGCCGATCACCATCCGGACCCCGGGTGCGGTGCCGGCGCCGTTGCGCACGGGCTGCGCGCCGTCCGGCAGGTCGGCCTGGCGGAAGTTCATCTCGGGCACGCCGTCGCCGCGCCCCATCTCGTCATACCGGCGCAGCAGCTCGGCCGCCAGCACCTCGTTGCGGCGCAGGCCGACACCGGCCGCGTCGGCGATGCCCTCACGGGTCAGGTCGTCCTGGGTGGGTCCCAGGCCGCCGGTGATGAGGCAGACGTCGGCGCGCCCGAGCGCGACGCGGATCGCCGCGGAGATCACCTTGACGTCGTCGCCGACGACGGTGGAGGTCACCACCCGCACGCCGACGTCGGCCAGCGCTCGGCCGAGCCAGGCCGCGTTGCCGTTCACGATGTCGCCGTAGAGGAGCTCGTCCCCCACCGCCAGCAGCTCAGCGCGCACCCGCCCACCCCTCGTCGTCGTCGGCCGCCGCACCGGTGACGGCCTCGCGCGCGGCCCGGCGCCGCAACGCCAGCGCCCGGTACACATAGTCGATCCCGGTGGCGACCGCCACCACCACGCCCGCGGTGAGGATCACCGCCCGGACGATCTCGGCCACACCGTCCAGCGGCAGCACGTACAGGCCGATCGCCACGTTGAGCAGCAACGTCTTGGCCTTGCCGCCGCGGCTGGCAGCGATCACCCCGAACCGGATGACCCACAGCCGAAGCAGGGTCACCGCGATCTCACGCAGCAGGATCACCGCCGTCACCGGCCACGGCAGCTCACCGAGCACGGACAGGGAGACCAGCGCGGCGCCGGTCAGTGCCTTGTCGGCGATCGGGTCGACGAGAATGCCGAAGTCGGTGACCAGCTGCCAGTGCCGGGCAATCGAACCGTCGACCTGGTCGGTGATGGCGGCGACGGCGTAGGCGCCGAACGCCGCGTACCGCCAGGCGTCGACCTCGGGCCCGGCGAACAGGAGGACGACGAAGACCGGGACCAGGATCAGCCGCACGATCGTCAGCAGGTTGGCGACGTTGAGCACCGGCGCCCCGGTCGGCCGGTTCCCGGCTGGCACCGCTGTCGGCCGCGGCCCGATCGGCGCCACGGTCGGTCTTTCGCCGACCGGCGCGCCTGGGCCGTCGTGGGCGCCGAGACGGTCGGAGGCGCCGCGCGCTCCGCCGGGGGGAGCTGTCACGTCCCGTC
>NZ_JALKFU020000408.1 GCF_023242965.2 Frankia sp. AgKG'84/4 | reverse complement strand
CGGCCGCACCGCGCAGGCCCGCACCGAGCTGGAGCTGGCGGCCCGGCTGTGCCGCAACGACCGCGAACGCGCCCTGCTCCTGCGCAAGGTCGCCGACCTGAGTTGAGCTGCCGGTAGCTCCGGGGGCCCGGTGTCCGCGCGCTCCCGACGTGATCGGCCGGACTCGGCCTTAGGCGGGTTGTGACGGGACCGGTGCGGTTCGTTCGGCGGCGCCGATGGCGGCGGTCGCGGCCAGCAGGCGCCGCCCGAGGGCGTCGGCCCGCTCTGCGGACATCGGCCGTATCGGGTGGATCGACACCGTCAGCGCTACCTGGCCGGAGTGGGCGTCGAACACGGGGGCGGCGATGGAGGTGACGGCACGCCTTTCGTCGTCGCCCTCGCCGTCGGTCTCGAATCCGCGGGCGGTGATCTCGGTGAGCAGCCCGTCGACCGTGCGGCGCATGGCCGCCGCCCGCGGGTCGCCGCGCAAGGCGGCCATCAGCCGCGCCGCCTGGGAGGTCGCGGGGCCGCTGCGCTCGAGGCCGAAGCCGCGTTCGCGGGTGGCGGTGAGCATCGCGTCGAGCCGGTCGGCGAGCCCGGGGCTGGTGACCGCGCCGCGTTGCAGCCAGGCGCGGCGGCCCTCGCCGTCCTCCCAGGCGGCGAAGGCGGCGCCGAAGGGCGCGGCGAAGGGCAGCCGGTCGCCGGCGGCGACGTCGGCGATCTGGCAGACGCCCAGGTCGAAGGTCGTGATGACCAACTCGTCGCCGAGGCGTTCGGTGACGCCCGCCGGGTAGCCGAACTCGCTCGCGAAGGCGCGGACGACGGCCGCGGCGGCCGTCTGCCGGCGGGAGCGTCGCGCCGCCGACCTGGCGGCGGCCACGCCCAGGGCGGGGCCGAGTGTGAACGTCCGCGTCGTCGCGTCACGCACGGCCCATCCTCGGTCGCAGAGCGTCGCCATGATCGCGTGCGCGGTCGCGTGGGTCAGGCCGAGCTCACGGACGAGATCGCGCAGTCGCGGCGGCTCGGCGGCCCGGCCCGCCAACAGTTCGAGCACGTCGAGGACCCGCGCGGTGGGCGGCGATGTCGTGCTCGGCCCGGCGGTCCGGCTGGCGGTCGGCCCGGCCGTCGACATAGCTTGACCCTCCTCTGCGGCGACCATACGGTGTCGAAAGAACGACACCAGGGTATCGACTATTCGATATCAGGGCAGGGGCCCGACCCACGTGGCGACGCGCACAGCTCGCCGAACACGCGGACAACCACGACGCACGAAGGCGGAGCGGCATGCGGCCCGAGCTGATCGAAACCCAGCAGCGGAGGCGGAAAATCGCCCTCACGGTCGAGGAGGTCGACGCGCTGCTCACCGAGGCGCGGACCTGCCGCGTCGCCACCCTCACCGGCAGCGGCGCGCCGCACATCAGCCCGCTCTGGTACGTCTGGGACGGCACCTCGCTGTGGCTGTACTCGATCGTGAACAGCCAGCGGTGGGCGGACATCGCCCGGGACCCGCGGGCCGCGGTCGTCGTCGACATCGACGGTGAGTTCAACGAGCTGCGCGGCGTCGAGCTGCGCGGCCGGTTCGAGGCCGTCGGCGAGAACCCGCGCACCGGTAAAGAGGACAACCCGGAACTGGCCACGCCGGAGCGGCTGTTCGCCGGCAAGTACGTCGCCAACCCGGACGGCTCGATGTACCACGATGGCCGGCACGCCTGGCTGCGCCTGACGCCGGACAAGGTCGCCTCCTGGGACCACCGCAAGATCACTTTCTAGTTCTCCCGCGGCGGTACGCGCCGCGAAAGGTGGTGGCAGCACGGTGACCGTGGAGACCAGCCGGCAGGGCCGGGTCCTCGTCGTCCGGATCAACCGCGAGGAGAAGCGCAACGCGCTCAACGCGGAGGTGACCGCGGGACTCGACCAGGCGATGAACGAGCTCGAGGACGACCCCGAGCTGTGGTGCGGCGTGCTCACCGGCGGGCCGCGGATGTTCTCCGCGGGCGCCGACCTGAAGTCGGGCCCCGGGGAGCCCACCGCACGCGGCGGTTACGTCGGCCTGATCCACCGCGCGCGGACGAAGCCGCTCATCGCGGCGGTCGAGGGGCTCGCCCTCGGCGGCGGGGTGGAGCTGGTGCTGTGCTGCGACCTGGTCGTCGCAGCCCGCACGGCCTCCTTCGGCCTGCCCGAGGTCAAGCGCGGGCTCATGCCCGACTTCGGCGGCGCCTTCCGCATCACCCGGGTGCTGCCGCAGAACATCGCCTTCGAGCTGCTGGCGACCGGCGACAACCTGTCCGCCGAACGCGCCGAGCGGCTTGGTTTCGTCAACGTCCTCACCGAGCCCGGCGGCGCCCTCGACGGCGCGCTGGCCCTGGCCAAGCGGGTGAACGCCAACGCCCCGCTGGCCGTGCGCGCCGCCCTGGCCATCGCCCGTCAGGAGGTCGCCCCTGACGAGAGCACCATCTGGGAACACAGCGACAACACCCACGAGGCCCTGTTGAAGACCGCCGACTTCCAGGAGGGCATCGACGCCTTCTTCAGCCGGCGCTCCCCCGTCTGGACGGCCCGCTGATGAGCTATCTCGACGGCAAGGTCGTGCTGGTCACCGGCGGCGCGAGCGGCTTCGGCCGGGAACTCGTCACCCAGCTCGCGCACGGCGGCGCGACGCCGGTGGCCCTCGACGTCAACGCCGAGGGCGCCGAGGAGCTGGCCGCGGCCCTCACGAAGGACGGCTACCAGGTCCGCGGACTGGGGCTGGACGTGCGCGACCGCGCGGCGTTCGCCACCGCCGTCGACCAGGTCGTCGCCGATCTCGGCCGGGTTGACGTGCTGGTCAACAACGCGGGCATCATGCCGTTGGCCCAGCTCGCCGACCACGAGCGGGCCGCCGACGCCTGGGACCGCTGCATCGACATCAACATCAAGGGTGTGCTGCACGGCGTCTACGCCGTCCACGACCACATGCTCCGCCAGGGCAGCGGGCACATCGTGAACCTCTCCTCGGTCTACGGCAACGCGGGTGTCGCCGGGGCGGCGGTGTACGGCGCGACGAAGGCGGCCGTCGTCACCCTGTCGAACGCGCTGCGGGTGGAGAGCCAGGGTCGGATCAAGGTGACCGTGGTCCGCCCCAGCGGGGTGCTCGGTACCAACCTGTTCACCGAGATCATCGACTTCGACGCCATCCGCGCGCTCGCCGCCCACAAGGCTCCGGCGCTGGGGGAGCACATCGGCCAGTTCTCCACCGGCACGCTGCCCGCCGGGCTGACCGACCCCGCCGACGTCCGCTACTGGTCGCTGCAGGCGGCCGAGGTCGCCGAGCAGATCGTCCGTCTCATCGACCAGCCCCTGGGCGTCGCCATCACCGACGTCACCCTGCGCGCCAGCGGAGAGGACTATGTCTTCTAGCCACGGGACCCGTTCCGAGCAGCTCCCGCCCGCCTGGGGGCCGTCGGTGACCGCGCCGCTGGAAGCCGCGATCACCGAGACGCTCGACGTGTTCGGCGCGCTGAGCGCCGAGGAACTGCAGGCCCCGTCGGCCTGCGCCGGCTGGACGCTGCACACGCTGCTCGCGCACCTCACCATCAGCGTCGGCGGCGTGGCCGGGCTGCTGCCGCCCACCCCGCAGGACGACAGCCTGGAGTTCGAGGCGGCGGTCGACGCGCACTCCCGGGAGGTGGCCGCGCGCTCGGACGCGGAACTGCTCGACCTGCTGCGGTCCTCGTTGCCGGTGGTGCTCACAACGTTCGGCGAGATGACCGACGAGGTCGCCGCCTTCCCCGTCAGCCTGGGCACGGCCGGCAGCTATCCGTTCGGCAGCGTGTCCGGCGCGATCGTGTTCGACCATCTCTGCCACCTCCGCCACGACGTGCTCGCCCCCCGCGGACCGATCCAGCGCACCCTGCCCGAGCCCGACGCCGCACGGCTCGCGTCGGCCACCGGCTGGCTGATCGGCGGCATCGGGCAGATGACCACCGACCGGTTCGCGCAGCTGCTGACCGACCCGCTGCTTCTCGTGCTCACCGGGCCGGGCGGTTCCACCCACCGGGTGCTGGCGCACGCCGAGGGCGTCGAACCGGGCGGCGACGGACCTGCCCGGGCGAGCGTCCGCACGAGCGCCGCGGACTTCATCGAGTGGGCCACCGGCCGGGTGCCACGTCAGGGCAGGGTCGAGCTCAGCGGCGATGCCGCCTACGCCGACGCCGTGCTCGACGAGTTCCGCGTCTACTGACCGCGTCACGGCGTCACGGCGTCACGGCGTCACGGCGTCACGGCGACCCGGCCACCCGTACCGATCGACCGATCATGGAGGTGCCCGGGATGGGCCGGATCGCAGGCGTCGAGCTTCCCCCGTTACATCCCTTCGTGGGCATGGACGTGACCACGCTGTTGGAGGACCGGGCCCGTCGACGCGGCGAGCATCCGTTCCTGGTCTGGGAGCCCCGCGAGGGTGAACCGCACACCTGGACCTACGCCCGGTTCGCCCGGGAGGTGCGGGCGACCGCGGCGGGACTGGCCGCCCGCGGCGTCGGCGTCGGCGACGCCGTGATCGTCCACCTCGACAACAGCCCTGGTTTCCTGCACGTGTGGTTCGCCTGCGCGCGCCTCGGCGCGGTCGCGGTCGACGTCAACACCCGCTATGTCGAGGACGAGCTGGCGCACGCGATCGGCCTGACCGGCGCGGTCGGCATCGTCACCGATCCCCGGCTCGGTCTCGCCGACTCCCCCACCGTCACCGGGCTCGGCTGGCGGGCGCTGCTCGACCCGGCGACGGGCACCGTGCCGGAGCTGACCGCGGCGGCGGGCCTCGCCGCGGACACCGACGCCG
>NZ_JALKFU020000407.1 GCF_023242965.2 Frankia sp. AgKG'84/4 | reverse complement strand
GCCTCGGTGTCGCCATGACCACGATCCTGTCGACCGTGACGACCGGCGGTGTGTCGCGTGGGGGTCTCCCGTCGGCGGGCGCGGCGGGACCGGCCGTGGCATCGCCGTCAGGGTCGCTGGTATCCGGACCGGCGTCGGCCGGGATCCCTGGCGGGTCGGTGCCCGGGGCGTCCTCGGTGACGCTGGTCGGCGCAACCGGGGTGACCGAGGACGCCACGACGGGCTCGGCCCGCGCCGTGTCGGCCGATCCGTGGGACCGGCCGATCGGCGAGGCCATCAGTGGGCCGCAGGGGCGTCGTCACCAACCGCGCCGGTGTCGAGATCCGCCGCGTCGGACTTCGCCGCGGCGGCCTTTCTGGTGCCGCTCTTCTTCGTGGCGGACTTTGCCGTGCTGGATTTCGAGGTGCCGGTCTTGGCGGTGCCGGTCTTCGTCGTGCCCGATTTGGCAGTGCCGGATTTGGCAGTGCCGGACTTGGCCGTGGCCGACTTGGCCGGGGTGGACTTCGCCCCGGCGCGGGTGGCTCGTTTCGGAGCCGGTCCGCGGGCGCGGCGGTCGGCGAGCAGCTCCGCCGCACGCGCGTCGGTGATCGTCTCGACGGCGTCGCCCTTGCGCAGGCTCGCGTTGGTCTCGCCGTCGGTGACATACGGGCCGAAGCGGCCCTCGCGGACGACCATCGGCTGGTCGGTGGCCGGGTCCTTGCCCAGCTCGCGCAGCGGCGGTGTCTGCGCGGCCGCTCGCCGTCCGCGCGCCTTGGGCTGCGCGAGCAGCGCCAGCGCCTCGACCAGGGTGACGCTGAACAGCTGCTCCTCGGACTCCAGCGAGCGGCTTTCGGCGCCCTTCTTCACATACGGGCCGTAGCGGCCGTTCTGCGCGGTGACCTCCTCGCCGTCCTCGGCGGCGCCCAGATTGCGCGGCAGCGACAGCAGTCGCACGGCGTCCTCGAGCGTCAGCGTCTCCAGCGACATGGTGCGCAGCAGACTGGACGTGCGTGGCGGATCCGTGTCGGTGGTGACGTACGGACCGAACCGCCCGGCCTTCGCGGTGATGGTCGCGCCGCTCACCGGGTCCACGCCGAGTTCCCGGTCGCCGCTGGGCGCCGCCAGCAGCTCCAACGCCTTTTCGACGGTCAGCTCGTCGGGCGCCAGGTCGTCGGGAACGCTGGCCCGACCCTCGCCGTGCTGGACGTAGGGGCCATACCGGCCGACCCGGACCACCACCGTGGTGCCGTCCTCGGACGTGCCGAGCGGGATCGAGTTCACCTCCCGGGCGTCGATCTCGCCGAGCCGCTCGCTGACCAGCGTCTTCAGCCCCGCGTCGGCGGCGGCGGCGGCATTCTCGCCGCCGCCGTTGCCGACGTTGCCGTTGCCGAAGTAGAAGCGGGTCAGCCAGTCGGTGGACGCCGCCGTGCCCGCGGCGATGTCGTCGAGGTCGTCCTCCATCGACGCGGTGAACCGGTAGTCCACCAGCCGCCCGAAGTGGTCCTCCAACAGGCCGACGACGGCGAAGGCGACAAAGCTCGGGACCAGTGCCGAGCCCTTCTTCCACACGTAGCCGCGGTCCTGGATGGTGCCGATGATCGACGCGTAGGTGGACGGCCGGCCGATCCCGAGTTCCTCCAGCGTCTTCACCAGGCTTGCCTCGGTGTAGCGCGGCGGCGGGCTGGTGCTGTGCCCGCGGGGGGTCAGCGACCGGGTCGTCAGCGGGTCGCCCTCGCGCACGTCGGGCAGGCGGCGTTCGCGGTCCTCGAGCTCCGCGTCCGGGTCGTCGGCGCCCTCGACGTAGGCGCGCAGGAACCCGGGGAAGGTGATGACCTTGCCCGACGCCGAGAACTCGGCGTTCTCGCCGTTCGACGAGGTCGCGCCGAGGCGGATCGTGGCGCTGGTGCCGCGGGCGTCGGCCATCTGGCTGGCGACGGTGCGCTGCCAGATCAGCTCGTAGAGGCGGTACGAGTCGGTGTCCAGCTCGCCGCGCACCTCACCCGGGGTGCGGAAGTGGTCGCCGGCGGGGCGGATCGCCTCGTGCGCCTCCTGGGCGTTCTTGACCTTCTTGGTGTACGTGCGGGGCTTCGCCGGCACGTACTCCGCGCCGTACAGCGTCTGGGCCTGCGCCCTGGCGGCGGTGAGCGCGGTCTCGGACAGATTCGTCGAGTCCGTACGCATGTAGGTGATGTAGCCGTTCTCGTACAGCCGCTGCGCGATCTGCATGGTGCGCTGGCTGGAGTAGCGCAGCTTGCGCCCGGCCTCCTGCTGCAGCGTCGAGGTCATGAACGGCGGATACGGGGAGCGGCGGTAGGGCTTCGTCTCCACCGAGCGCACGGCGAACGCCGCGCCGGCCAGCCGTTCGGCCAGCTCGCGCGCGCCCTGCTCGTCGAGGCGGGTGACACCGGCCGTGGTCAGTTCGCCGGTGGGCGCGAAGTCCCGGCCAGTGGCGATGCGGCTGCCGTTCAGCGCGACCAGCGTTGCCGGCAGCGGGGTGCGCTCGACCCCGGCCCCGCCGGCCCTGCCCTGCGTCGGCGAACCCTCGGCATCCGGGCCGGCGACCCAGCCCTCGCGGGCGACCGTCGCCCCGAACATGCCTTCGATGTTCCAGTACTCGGCGGCGCGGAAGCGCATCCGGGCCCGCTCCCGCTCGACGAGGACCCGCGTCGCGACGCTCTGGACCCGGCCCGCCGACAGCTTCGGCATGACCTTCTTCCACAGCACGGGGGAGACCTCGTAGCCGTAGAGCCGGTCCAGGATGCGGCGGGTCTCCTGCGCGTTGACCAGGTTCTCGTCGATCTCCCGCGGGTTCTCGACGGCGCGCAGGATGGCCTGCGGGGTGATCTCGTGGAAGACCATCCGCTTGACCGGCACCGTCGGCTTCAGCGTCTGGAGCAGGTGCCAGGCGATCGCCTCGCCCTCGCGGTCCTCGTCTGTCGCGAGATACAGCTCGGTGGCGTCCTTGACGAGCGCCTTGAGCTTGCTGACCTGCAGCTTCTTGTCCGGCGTGACGACGTAGAGCGGCTCGAAGTCGTTGTCGACGTCGACGCCGAGCCGGGCCCACGGTTTGCCGCGGTGCGCCGCCGGGACATCGGCCGCGCTGCGCGGGAGATCACGAATGTGCCCGATGCTCGACTCCACCTGCCAGCCGGGGCCGAGATAGGCGGCGATCGTCTTCGCCTTGGCCGGGGACTCGACGATCACCAGCCGGGTTCCCGCCCCGGGACTGGGCTCGGCGTCCTCGCTGGCGGAGCCGCTCGAACCGGCCGCCGCCGTTCGGCTGCCGGCGCGCCGGGTGGTCCGACCCGTCGCGGTCCGGCTCGGATTCGCGGCTGCCTCGTCGGCCGTGCGCGCGGCTGGGGGCACCTCGGCCGAGGTCACGCTGGCGCCGGGGCTCGGCGTGGCGCCGTTCCCCGCGGGCTCGGTGGCCTCGGCGACCGGTGCGGAAGACCGCGCGGTCGTCCGTGTCGTCGTCTTCGTGCGCGGTGGCACTTCTCTCCTCGCTGCGGCGTGCTCGGTGCGGTGCCCGGTGGGCGAAGCGTAGGTCGACCCTCCGGAGCGTAGGTCCCGGATATGGCGGATGTTGCTCGGGCGGAGCGTGGTTCTGGTTCTCGCATGGTTCCGAACGGGCATCCGGCGCGTGCTGATCGGGCGGGCGGCCGCCGCCGGAGTGAGAGCGCCGCCCCGCCAGACCGTACGCCGCCGCCGGGATGTGCGGAGCTTCCCGTCCAGGCATCGCCGGGTGGTCCGACGCCTACCCCGGGTATTCCCCGATCACGCCTCGACGGCCCGTCAGGGCCCGCACGACGGTGTAACACGGCCGCACCGGCTGGCCCAACCCCGGCCCGCAACTGCCACCTTACGTAGTCACAAGAAAGCATGGAGTGCGGACGGTCGGGTGAGGTGCGAGGCCTGCCCGCGCCGGTCCGGGTACCGGCGTGCCATGACGGTCCCGCCGTCGCCGCCGCGCCGGTCCGGCCTGGTTCGGCCGGGCCGGCGGGCAGCCTGATCAGGCGCTTATCGCCTCAGGGTCGCGAGGCGTCGGCTGCTCGACGGTCGGATCGTCATCGATCATCGAGCCACGCCGACGGGACACGACGATCGCGACCGCGATCGCGGCGACGGCGACGAGCGCGACCGCCACTCGCAGCGGCGTGTTGCGATCGACTCCGACGGAGTACTTCACCACCGTCGGCGCGATCAGCAGGCTGACCAGGTTCATGACCTTGAGCAGCGGGTTGATGGCCGGGCCGGCCGTGTCCTTGAACGGGTCGCCCACGGTGTCGCCGATCACGGTGGCGGCATGGACCTCCGAGCCCTTGCCGCCGTACGAGCCGTCCTCGACCAGCTTCTTCGCGTTGTCCCAGGCGCCACCGGAGTTGGCGAGGAACACCGCCATCAGGACACCGCCGGCGATCGCACCGCCGAGGAACGCCCCGAGCGGGGGGTACCCGAGGCCGAAGCCGACCGCGATCGGGGCGAGCACCGCCAGCGTGCCCGGAGTGATCAGCTCACGCAGGGAGTCCCGCGTGCAGATGTCCACGACCGCGCCGTAGTCGGGTCGTTCGGTGCCGGACATGATGCCCGGCCTGGTGCGGAACTGGTTGCGGACCTCGAGCACCACCCGGCCGGCGGCGCGCCCGACCGCGTTGATCGCGAGCCCCGAGAACAGGAACACGACGGCCGCGCCGATCACCAGCCCGACCAGTGCGTCGGGATAGGCGATGTTCAGCCCGCCGACGGTGCCGCGACCCGCCTCCGGGGGGGGGGGGGGGGGCGGGGGGGCGGGGGGCGGGGGGTGGGGGGGCGAGCCGCCCCAACACCTCCGGCGCCGGGGCCCGCGGGCGG
>NZ_JALKFU020000406.1 GCF_023242965.2 Frankia sp. AgKG'84/4 | reverse complement strand
GGGCGCGGGCGCAGCCGGCGGCGCAGACCGGCTGCCTGCCGGTCCCGGGCATGCCGAGCGAGCCAGGCGAGCGGGTCCGCCGGCGTCGGGCCGGGTGTGTTCTGTGTCACGGCGACGTTGGCCGGCGGGCTCGTGGCCGCGGCGGCGGCCGGTGCGGCGCCGTGGCGGGCCTGCGGGGGGGCACTGTCGGGTATCACGACGGCGAGCGTACGACCTCTGCCGGGCGCTGCGGGGTGCCCGCCAGCTCGTGGTCCTCGCCGGTCTGGCAGTGTGCAGCCCGTGGGAACCCTCGCCGACATGCTGCGGGCGAGCACCGACCTCAGCGACGACGACATCGACCATCTGCACGCGCTCGTCGCGGACTGGGCCCTGCTCGCCGACCTGTCCTTCGCCGACCTGCTGCTGCTCGTGCCCGTCCGCTCCGGCACGGCGTCGGGCCGGGGCGGACGCACGAGCGGGACCGAGTTCCTGGTGGTGGCCCAGGTACGACCGACCACGGGATCGACCGTCTACCACAACGACGAGGTCGGCAGCGTGGTGATCAACCGCTGGGTGGTGCAGAACGCCTGGCGGGAGCACCGGATCGCCCGGGAGGGCGAGCCCGAGTGGGACGGCGGGGTGCCGGTGCGCACCGAGGCGATCCCGGTCCGTCACGGCGATGAGGTCATCGCCGTGCTGGCCCGCGACACGAACCTGGCCAACCCCCGCACCCCCAGCGACCTGGAGTCGTCCTACCTGCAGGGTGCCAACAACCTCGCGCTGATGGTCGCCGAGGGCGTCTTCCCGTTCCGGGGCAGCTCCTCCGAACTGCCCGAGTCGCCCCGGGTCGGGGACGGCATGATGCGCCTGGACGGCGCCGGCAAGGTCGTCTTCGCCAGCCCGAACGCGCTGTCCGCCTACCGTCGCCTCGGCTACACCGGCAACGTCACCGGCGAGGATCTGCGCACGGTGCACCGGGCGCTGAACCTGCCGGCCACGACCCCGGCGGTCTGGCACGCGATCGGCCGGCGCCGGCCGGTGGAGGTCGAGGCCGGGGTCGGCAGCACGGTGGTGCTGCTGCGGGCGATCCCGATGTTCCCGGGCGCCACCCGGGAGGTCCTGGTGCTCGTGCGGGATGTCTCCGAGTTGCGCCGGCGCGAGGAACTGCTGCTCAGCAAGGACGCAACGATCCGTGAGATACATCACCGGGTCAAGAACAACCTGCAGACGGTGGCGGCCCTGCTGCGGTTGCAGATGCGGCGTACCAAGGTCGACGAGGCGCGCGCGGCGCTGCGGGAGTCGGTCCGCCGGGTGACCTCGATCGCGGTCGTGCATGAGACCCTGTCGCAGAGCCTGGGTGAGAGCGTGCCGTTCGACGAGATCGCCGACCAGATCACCTCGGTGACGGTGGACCTGGCGTCGACCGGGGCGCGGGCGAACACCCGCCGCTCGGGCTCGTTCGGCCGGCTGCCAGGGGAGCTCGCCACCCCACTGGCCCTTGTGCTTTCGGAGCTTCTACAGAATGCTGTAGAACATGCGTTCGACGGATCGGCGGGTTCGATCGAGATCCGCGTCGCCCGCTCGGTGGACCGCCTCGACGTGGTGGTCGCCGACGACGGCGCCGGGCTGCCGGAGGACTTCCAGTTGGAGCACTCACCCCGGCTGGGGCTGCAGATCGTGCGTCAGCTGGTGCTGGGAGAGATGCATGGCACGATCCGGCTCCAGGCTGGTCAGGAGCATGGCACCGAGGCGCTCCTGTCCATTCCACTTTCTGAAAGTTGATGGTTTGGGGCGCTGGAAGGGCGGGTATCGCTCTGGTGTGTCCCTCGTCGGTGGTCGGAGCGGCGATGATCCGTGCCGTCGCCGAGCCGCCACTGAGCCGCAAAGCGTGACGGCCGCCCCGTCCGCGTCGCGCCGCATCGCTGCGGCGGACGCGCGGACAGAACGGCCGGTGCTGGTGCTCGCCGCACCCCCGAGTAAACCCGGGGCCGGGCGGAGCGTCGTGCGGAAACCACTGTGGCCGGCGTGGACGGAGCTGTCCGGCGGTCAGGGCATGCCGCGAGCGGATGTCGGCGAGCTGACAGGGAACGGTGGTGCACCCCGGTCCGCTACTGCGCGGCGCCGGAGATGGTTCGGTCAGGCGGTCCGGACTCGCAGCCGAATCTGGCGCTTGAGCGCCCGGCGTTCGTCCTCGCTCAAACCACCCCAGACACCTGAATCCTGCCCGGTGTCCAGTGCCCAGTTCAGACAGTCACTAGTGACTGCGCACCGCGCGCAAACGGCCTTTGCCTCTTCGACCTGGCGTTCAGCCGGACCGGTTGTACCGATCGGGAAGAAGAGCTCGGGATCCTCGTCACGGCAGAGCGCTCTGTGGCGCCAGTCCATGCGTACAACTCCCTCTCTCGTCGTCTCGGGCCACACTGCACATGAGACGCTTTGCGAGCCGCTACGGTTGTGCCGCGGTGAAAATTGAATGAGCAGCTTGTCTGCTCGGCCCGGCGGCGGGCCGTGGAGCGGGTTTCTGGCGGTCGGTGAGCCCAGGTGCACGTGCATCCACCCCGGACATTCGCCACCCTCCCACCGGAACCGGCAGGGGCGCAAGAACCTGCAAGCGTCTTCACACCCTGTCTGGCCTGCACTTGTCCGGCAGGGACACAGGTAGGCCACGCCGAGCCACAGTCTCCCGTGGTCGCGGGCGCGCGAGGGAAGTCCTGGTTGACAGGGGATGTCGCGCTTCCGACCCGAGTCGCGCGTAGCCTCGGAGGCGGTCCGAGGGCACGTGAGATGACCGTCGCGGTTGGGCGGGTGTAGATCATGCCATCTGGGCATCGGTAGCCTTCTGGGTACATCCGGGGGTCTCCGCGGCCCGCGCGGCTGAGGCCATCTGCCCGCCATGACTCGATCAGCCAGCCGGGGGATGGCAGGGTTGCGTCATGGAGGTACTTGGTCATCGGGGTAGCAGGGTGCCCGGCCCGGAGAACACGGTCGAGGCGGTGGACGCGGCGCTGAGCGCCGGTGCGGACGGCGTCGAGATCGACATCCGCCGCAGCGCCGACGGGGACTTGGTCTGCGTCCACGACGCCCGGTTGTCCCGTCCGGCGGGCAGGGCGGTGATCCGATCGTCCACCGAGGTGCTGCGGGCCCGTGGGATCCCACTGCTCGACGAGATCATCGATGTCTGGGCCGGTCGGGGTCGGCTCATCTGCGAGATCAAGAACCAGCCGGGTCAGCCGGACTTCGACGCGCCCCGGGAACGCACCGCGCAGGCCCTCGTGGAGCGCCTGCGCGCCCGCGGCCTCACCGGCCCCCGGCCCACCGTCGCCGAACTCGACGCCGGGGTGGGTGGCATCACCGTGTCGTCGTTCGACTGGTTCGCGATCGAGGCGGTGCGCGACGCGGACCTCGCCGTCGCCACGGCCTTCCTGACGATGCCCCGGATGTCCGTGTCCGGCGGACTCGGCTACGTCCGCTCCGCCGGCCACACCGAGCTGCACCCCCACACCGGCGCCGTGCTCGGCGCCGCCGACGCCGCCGCCCGTGCCCGCGAGGCCGGTGTGAGGCTGGTCACGTGGACTGTGACCAGCGTCGAGGCCGCGCGAGCCCTGCGGGACGCTGGCGTCACCGGGGTGATCTGCGACGACCCGCTGGAGGTCCGCCGCGCGCTGGCCGACCCAGCCGGCTAGCGACCCAGCCGGCTAGCGACCCAGCCGGCTGGCGGGTCAGCCGATGACGCGCAGGACCCGGGGATGGTGGGTCAGCAGTACCTCGTCGGACTCGCCGAGGTACTCGCCGTCCATCTGCAGCGGGATCGGAACCTCGGAGCGGAACCGCATCGTCGCGGCGTCGTGGCGGCTGACGACGTTGCGCCCGTGCGGCGCCCCGTCGCTGGCGAGAATCTGGCGGCCGGTGCGCAGCACCGAGGACATCCGCACCCGCCGCAGCGCGAGCAGGTCGAGCCCGGTGTCGAACGAGGCGTCGGGACAGGCGAGCACGGGGCGCGAGTGCAGGTAGGTCCACGGCCGGGTGTTGCAGACGATCCCGAGGGCGATCTGGCGGTCCGCGTCGGAGTCCGTGGCCTCGCCCGGCGGCCCGGCCGGATCGGCGGGCGCGAGCCGCTGAGCCGCGGCCAGGTCGTCATTCGTCCCGTCGCGCTGGCCGGGCACGTCGCTGTGGGCTGCGGTGGTCTCCAGCTCGATGGTGGGGCTGCCGCGGCCGGTGCCACGGGCGACCTGGACCGCGGCGGTGCGCAGGAACAGCCCGGGGGAGTTGCGCCGTCCGCCGGAGCGCCTGCGCTCGACCCGGTCGACCACCCGGGCGTCGAGGCCCACCCCGAAGCAGAACGTGAACCAGCGTCGCTCGTCGCCGTAGACGGCTTCACCGAGGCTGATCTGGCGGCTGCGCCCGGCCCGCAGCGCGTCCAGCAGCTCCCCGGTCGCCTCGACGGGGGAGGCGGAGTAGCCGAGGGCGCGCACGAAGACGTTGGTGCTGCCGCCGGGCACAACCGCGAACGCGGGGCCATCGGCGATCGGGCCGTTGTGCACCATGCCGTTGACGACCTCGTTGACGGTGCCGTCGCCGCCGAGCGCAATGACCACGTCGACGCCCAGTTCGACGGCGCGCGCGCCGAGCTCGACCCCGTGACCGCGACCCTTGGTCACCACCGTGTCCAGGACGAGGTCGGCTGCGAGTGCGCTGGCGAGGACGTCACGAACGCGTTCGGTGGTGGTGGTGGCAACAGGGTTGACGACCAGCAGCCCTCGCATGCCTCTACCGTAGCCCGCGCACGCAGGCCGGGCGTCGGTGTTGTCACCGTGCTCATCCTCGGCGCCGCCTACCACGGACTTGACCGAACCCACATCTCCCACGCCAG
>NZ_JALKFU020000405.1 GCF_023242965.2 Frankia sp. AgKG'84/4 | reverse complement strand
GCGGACCCCCCGCCGGCCGCCGGCAGGCTGGCGGCGGCCATCGCGCGCTGCGCGGCCTGCATCATCGGCATCGGTCGGCCGCTGGCCGCGCGCCGAGCGGTCAACCGCAGGTAGTACGGCCGCCCGACGGCCGTGAGTAGCGCACCCGCTGCCGCGTAACAGCCGATGACGAGCGCTCCCTGGCCGACCCCAGGGCCGACGCCGTAGACAACGTCGCGCAACACGTCGAGCAGGCCAGTCGCGAAGACGTAGGGATGCAGCGCCCGGAACGGTTCGGGCAGGAACGAGGGCGGAAACGCCCCGCCCGACGAGGGCACGCTGAGGAACACGAAGATGACCATCGCCGCACCGCTGACGAACCGGCCGAAGAAGTACGCCAGCCCGTTGACGAGCAGCCCGACGGCCAGCGCCGCGGCGAAGCCCAGCAGCCACAGCTGCGGGAAGTGCCCGTGCACGGCGCCGAGGACGGGCCCGACGAGCAGGGCGCTGAGCCCGGAGAGCACGAACCCGGCGCCGGCGATGATGCCGAGGCGGACCCGGTGGCGCAGGACCGCGCCCATCATCCCGACGAACATGCCGACCATGTAGGCCGGGATCGTCCACAGCAGCGCGGCGTAGAACAGCGACGTGCCATAGGCGTCGTGCCTGGGCAGCGGGGCGAGATCGTCGATGACGAGGGTCGTGCCCTGCGCGGCCGCGACCGGCGCGAAGCTCTGCCGGGCGACCTGGGCGAGCTGGAACTGCTCGGCGCTGGTGATCGTGAGCCGGGCCGGGGTGCCGGCGGACCCGGGAGTGAAGACCGCCGCGAGGTCGCCGCTGCGCAGCTCGCCACGGACCTCGTCGACCGAGCCGACCGTCGACACGGCCAGCACGCCCCCGGAGGCGTCCTGCAGCCGCTGCGCGAACGTGTCGGCCGCGGCGCCGGTGCCGACCACGGCGACCGGGATGTTCCGCGGGTTCGGCTGGTGGAAGGCGTTGACGTAGCACAGACAGAAGGCCAGCACGAACAGCAACGGGAGCCAGAGCTGCAGGCCGATCATCTGCACCGCGGGGGGTAGCTGCGCGTACCGCTGTCGGTACCGCGCCCACGGACCGGGCCGGGCCGCGGACGTGTCGCCGCCGGATGCCGGGGCCTCGACGGTCATGACGAGCCACCTCTCTCACGTGCTGGTCGGCCTGGTGTCGCCCGGACCGGACGAAGCGTCCCCGCCACGAACGGGCCCGCCCAGCGTCGGACTGTAGCCCGAAAGTGAGACTCAGTCCAACTCTCGAGCCGAGATCTCACAGGTGGTATCCTGATCACGTGGCCAGAAGCTCCGCGCCCTCCACCGCCGGATCCGGCGGCACCGCCGCTCCTGGCGGCGATCTGCGCAGCCGCACCCGGCGCGCCCTGCAGGCGGAGATCATGGCCGTCGCGTTCGATCTGTTCGACCAACAGGGCTTCGAGGCGACCACCATCAACCAGATCGCCGAGCGCGCCGGCCTGTCCCGCAGCAGCTTCTTCCGCTACTTCGCCACCAAGGAGGACGTCGTCCTGCTCGGGATCGAGGAGCGCGGCCTGCGCCTGCACGACGCGCTGGCCGCCCGCCCGGCGGACGAGGCGCCCTGGCAGGCGCTGCGCCAGGCGCTGCGGCTCGTCGCGGCCGAAGGCGCGGCCAATCCCGACCGGACCCTACGGCTGTCCCACATGATGGCCATCACCCCGTCGCTGCAGGCCCGCCAGCTGCAGCGGGTCCACGGCTGGCAGCGGCTGCTCACCCCTGAGCTGGCCCGCCGGCTGGGCCCCGCCGCAGCCGGCGCCGTCGACCCGCGGCCGGACGCGCTGGCCTCCGCGGCGCTCGGCTGCTATCAGGCCGCCATGACGGCCTGGCGGGAGTCCGACGGCCACGCCGACCTGCCCGCACTGCTCGACCAGGCGATGAACGCTCTCGTCAGCTAGCGCGACGCCCGCGCCAGCCGGCGGCCGGGGCGCGCGTCGGCGCGAACTCGGTGGCCAGCAGTGCCACATCGTCGCCCAGGGCGGAGCCGGTCCAGCGCCGTAGCGCTCCCACCAGGTCGACGAGCCCGCTGTCGAGGCCGCCGTCGGCGCCGAGGGCGTCCCGGACGGCCGGCAGGACCGGGAAGAACTCCCGGGTCCGCGGATGGCGCGCCTCGGCCAGGCCGTCGGTGTAGAACAACATCCGGTCGCCGGTGAGCAGCCAGTCGCGGACCACCCGGTCGCCGTTACTGCCGAGGCCGAGCGGCATGCGCCGCTGGTCGGTGGCCAGCAGGCGCGCGACACCCCGGCGCAGCAGCAACGGATCGGGATGGCCGGCGTTGATCAGGATCAGCCGGGCGCCGTCGACCTGGGCGAACACGGCCGTGACAAAGTCCTCCGGATCACCGGAGCGGCCGACCTCGGCGTCGAGGGCCCGCACGATCTCCTCCGGGTCGGCCACCCGGTCGGCGAGGACCCGGAAGGTGGCCGTGACCCGGCTGGCCAGCCGGACGGCGTCCAAACCCTTCCCCCGCGCGTCGCCGACGAGGATCCGCACGCCCCACCGGCTCTCCACCACCTCGTACAGGTCGCCGCCGACGCTGGCCTGGGCACTGGCACTGTCGTAGCTGACCGCGAGGCGCAGCCCGCCGAGACGGGCCGGCACGCCCCCGAGAATGGCCCGCTGCGCCACATCCGCCACCCGGGTCACGTCCCGCAGCCGGGCCTCCCGCCGGATCCGGTCCCGGCTGGCCGCCACCGCGATCAACCCCCCGGCCGCGATCACCACCAGTCGGATGACCTGGGCCGGCGCGCCCTCGTGGCCCACCCCGCTGTAGTAGCCGAGGCTGATGCCCTGCAGCGCCGCGGCGATCATCGCGAGCACCGCGTACACCGCGGTCACCCAGGGACAGGCCAGCGCCGCCGCAAGCAGCGGACTGATCACCATCGCGGTGATGACGGTGTACTCGCGGTCTCCGCTGAACCCCAGGGCGATGACCGCGACCAGGACGGCGAGCGGGATCAAGGGCCGGACCCGGCCCGCCCTGCCCGCGTGCCGCAGCGGCGGCCGAACCGCCCGACGCCTCGCAGGCCTCAGGTGAGCAATCACTACTCGCAGTATGCGCTCGAAGGGCGCGAGGGGAACGTCGAGCGCGGCCAACCCCGCGTTGGCGATGTGGTCGCGACTATCCCCTTCCGGACCCTAGATCGCGGGGGTCGCGGGGGTCGCGGGGCGGATACGGAGAATTCATCTCGCACCCCCAATGAGAGGCTTGCACCTAAACGTGTTACTTTCCGCACTACGTCGGACCCTGCCCGCAGGGCGCCCTCGAGGAAAGGCGGGACGTGACCGCACCGCACCTGGAACGAGAACCGCGGGTACTCCCGCCACGGCTCGACCCCCGGGGTTCCGGGCCCGGCCGGGCGGGACGGGGCATCGTCGGAGGACCACCTCCGCGGCGCCGACGGGGCCTGCTGTCGCTGCTCGCCTTCCTGTCGACCTGCGTGCTCCTGGTCACGGTCGGCGGCTGGGCCACGTACACGTTCATCAACGGCAAGGTCAACCGCATCGACCTCGGTCTCGGGTCGGACGGCTCCAGCGGCGTCGGCGTGGCGAACTACCTGCTGGTGGGCACAGACGACCGGCCGGGCCTGGACGGGCAGCGCTCGGACACCACCATCCTCGCGCACCTGGACAAGGACGGGACGACGACGATGGTCTCGTTCCCGCGCGACATGTACGTCACCATCCCTGAATACACTGACAAGGATGGAAAGCAGCACGCCGCGACGAAGGACAAGTTCAACTCCGCGATCGCCGCTGGCGGCGCGCCGCTGCTGGTGAAGACCGTGCAGAGCCTCACCGGCATGCAGGTCGACCACTACATCTCCATGAATCTCAAGGGTTTCAAGGATCTCACCGACGCCGTCGGCGGGGTCCAGGTCTGTATCAAGGCGAACGCGGCCGCCCAGCACTTCCAGGACGACAACGGCCGGTGGCGGACCAGCACGAACACCAACGACCCGATGAGCGGCTTCGTCGGCGGCCCGGGCACCATCGAGGTCAACGGCGACCAGGCCCTCGCCTTCGTCCGCCAGCGTCACGGTCTGCCCGCCGGCGACACCGACCGCATCGCCCGTCAGCAGCAGTTCATCGGCGCCATGTTCCACAAGATCATGTCCGGTGACACGCTGTCGAACCCCCTCAAGGTCGAACGGCTGACCTCGGCCGCCGCGAGCGCGCTCACCCTCGACGAGAACACCCCGCTCACCAGCCTGCGGGCGCTCGCGACCCGCATCAAGGGGCTGGCCAGCGGCGGCATCCGGATGCAGACCGTGCCCACCCACGCGCCGACCCGCGCCGAGGGCGCCGTCGACGACATGGGTGACATCAAGCTGCACGGCAAGCGGGCATCGGTGCAGTTCTACCGGCCCGACGACCTCGCCCGCCTGGTCGCGCCACTCGGCGGGAAGGTCGAGGGCGCCACCCCCATCGACGACACCACCGGCGGCGCCGGGCCGTCACTGGCGGCCGGGACGATCGCCGAGCCCGCCCAGGTACGGGTCGCCGTCTTCAACGGCTCCACCCGCACCGGGCTGGCCGCCAAGGTCGTCAGCGAGCTGACCACGAAGGGCTTCCGCGCCCGCAACTCGGGCAACGCCTCGGCCCTGACCCACGAGACCTCCCGGGTCATCTACGGCACCGGGCAGCAGGCCGAGGCCCGCGCCGTCGCCGCGGCCGTGCCGGGTTCGACCCTGCTGCCCGACGCGACCGTCACCGGCGTGCAGCTCGTCCTCGGCTCCAGCTTCACCGAGGTCGTCACCCCCACCGTGGGCTCCGCCGCTCCCGCTCCCGCCTCCGCGGCGCCCGCAGGGCCCGCCGCCCCCGCAC
>NZ_JALKFU020000404.1 GCF_023242965.2 Frankia sp. AgKG'84/4 | reverse complement strand
GGCCGGCGCTCTCTCGACCTGGGCCGCGGCCGGCGTGGCCGCCGGCTCGGGCCGGGTTCGGCACGGCAGAAGGTCCAGCCGCGGCGAGGCGCCCTCGACCCACATCGCGGCGGCCACCCGGCGCAACTGGTCCAGGCCCGGTCGCTTCGGCGAGTTCGAGACCAGCGTGGCGTAGTCCCGTCCACGCAGCGTGTCGTCCACGAACCCGGCGACGCTGCCCATGCCGACCTGCACGAACGCGCGGACGCCGGTGTCGTGCAGCCGGGTGATGAGTTCCCGGAACCGGACCGGCTCCAGCAGGTGGCGCACGGCGAGTTCCCGGATGGCGTCGTGCTCCCGCGGATAGGGCGCCACCGTCGTCGCCGACCAGATCGGGACCGCCGCCTCGACCAGCTTCGTCGCGTCGAGACCGGCCCGCAGCGGGCCGAGATAGGGCGCCAGGAACGGCGAGTGGAACCCGGAGCGGAAGGGCAGGATCTGGCCGAGGACACCGTCGCGGCGCAGCCGGTCAAGAACGGTGCGGACGCGGTTCTCGCGGCCACAGACGATCGACTGGTGCGGGCAGTTGTCGTGGGAGATGACGATCTCATCGAGGTCGGCGATCACCTCGCTGGCTCGGTCCGCGCCGCAGCCCAGGGCACCGAAGACGACCCCGGGCACCTCCAGTGAGGCCGAGTCGAACCCGGCGATGAACGAGTCCGCGAACGCGTCGGTGACCAGTCCACTGGAGATCATCGCGTTCCACTCGCCGACGCTGTGTCCACCGACCACGTCCGGAAGGATGCCGAGCCGGCGCAGGGCGACGTCGAGTACCCGCCCGACCTGGACGCTGGCCACGCCGTGCTGGCCCAGCACGGCGGTGTCCGCGACGGCGAGCCCGCCGAGGCCGAAGTGGGCGCTGACGTCGTCGATGCGCGGGGCGAACTTGTCCTCCAGACCGCAGAACAGGAACGCGATACGCCCGGCGGCCGGCCCGCCCGGGTCGAGCAGTCCCGAGGGGGTGAACCACAGATCGTTACGGCCGCGCCACGCTGCCCCGCGCCCCACCACCGTGCGGGCGAGGCCGAGTCGGCGCGGACTCGGCGCGACCAGGGCGAGCCGCCACGGGCCGCCGGTCGGCGGACTCGCCGCGTCGTCCCGGTCGAGGAGTTCGGCGTCGGGCCGGTCGAGCTGAGCGAGCAGATCGGCCGGGCCGCTGCCGGTGAGCATCAGCACAGCTTCGGCGTCCGGGTCGGCGACCCGCGGCGTCATCACCGCGACCCCCGGGCGGCCCGGGTCGACCAGGGCCGGGCCGGCGGGCACTGAACCGGCGGGCACTGAACCGGCGGGCACTGAACCGGCGGGCGTCGCCGGAGCTAGGGGCACCGGAGCGGGGAACGTGCGGACGGCGGTGATCGCCGCGCTCGGCGGCGCCTCCTCGACGACCAGGTGGGCGTTGATGCCGCCGAAACCGAAGGCGTTCACGCCGGCGCGGCGCGGGCCGCCGCCAGCCGGGGTGTCCCACGGGGTGGCCACGCGAATCGGGGCGAAGCGGCTGCCGGCGAAGGCGGGATGCGGCTCGTCGCAGTGCAGCGTGGGCGGCAGCACCTGGTGGTGCAGCGCCAGCGCTGTCTTGATCAGGCCGGCCGCCCCGGCCGCCGGCATCGCATGGCCGATCATGGACTTGACCGAACCGATCCCGATGTCGGGCGCCGAACGGGAACCGGACGTCGCTGTCCCGAAGATCCGGCCCAGGGTGGTCAGCTCGGCAGCGTCGCCGGCCGGCGTCGCCGTGCCGTGCGCCTCGATCAGGCCGATGGCGCCGGGCGCCGTCGGATCGAGGCCAGCGTCCGCCCAGGCGCGCCGCACGGCGAGCGTCTGCCCGTCGACGGCCGGGGCCATCAGCGAGGCGGAGCGCCCGTCGCTCGCCGTGCCGGCTCCGCGCAGGACCGCGTAGATCCGGTCGCCGTCGCGGCGGGCGTCGGCGAGCCGACGCAGCACGAGCATGCCGACGCCCTCGCCGATGAGGATGCCATCGGCGCGCCGGTCCAGCGGACGGATCGCCTCGCTCGGCGACAGCGCCCGCAGCAGCGTGAACACGCTCCAGAACGACGCCTCGTGGACGAGGTGCGCCCCACCGACGATCATCGCGTCGGTTCGGCCCGAACCAAGGTCACGCATGGCCTGCTCGACGGCGATCAGAGACGACGCGCAGGCCGCGTCCACCGTGTACGCGGGCCCGGACAGGTCGAGGCGGTTCGCGATCCGCGACGCGGCGAGATTCGGCACCAGGCCGATCGACGCCTCCGCCCGGACCGGGCCGAGCTGGTCGACGAAGGCCGCGCGGACCCGTTCGACCGCCTCGGCGGGAAGATCGGGCAGGACCTCACGCAACGTCGTCGCGAGCTGACGGGAGGTCCGCACCCGCTGTTCGAGCCGGGCGACGCCGGAGCCGACGTAGCCGCCGCGGCCGAGGACGACGCCGACGCGCTCGGCGTCGCCGAGCCGCTCGGCACCGCCGGCGTCGGTGATGGCCTCGGCGGCGAGGCGCAGCGCCAGAAGCTGGTCCGGTTCCACCCAGTCCACGGCGTTCGGGACGATCCCGAACGCCGTCGGGTCGAACGCGGCCAGTTCGTCGACGAACCCGCCGCGCCGGCAGTAGAAGGAGTCCCCTGCCCCGTCCACGCCGGCGCCGGCGGCGAAGTACTCGTCGACGTCGAACCGCCCCGGCGACACATCCCGGATGGCGTCGACACCGCCGGTGATGTTGCGCCAGTAGGTGTCCAGGTCCCCGGCTCCGGGGAACAACGCCGACATCCCGACCACGGCGATCGGCGGCACACCGGGTGGGTCCTGCCTGTCAGCCATCGAACGCCGCCGCGTCGGCGCACATGTACACGACCTGCGCGGGACCGTCGGGCGCCGCGGCGAGCTCGCGCAGCAGCGCGTCGACGCCCTCGGCCGGCTCGATCAGACCGATGCCGCGCCGAGCGTATTCACGGGCGAGTTCCGCGGAGACCATCCCACCGCGGGCGGAGCCCCAGGGACCCCAGTCGACGCTGACGACCCGGCCGTTGAACCGGCCGGCCGCCGCGTGAGCGAGGGTGTCGAGGGCCTCGTTCGCCGCCGCGTAGTCGACCTGGCCGCGGTTGCCGAAGACCCCCGCGACGCTGCCGAACAGGGCGACGAACCCGACGTCGCCGCGCACCGCGGCAAACAGCGCCCGCGCCCCGTCGACCTTCGTGCGAAAGACCTGCTCGAACGACTCGGGCGTCTTGTCCCGCAGCAGCCGGTCGGCGAGGACGCCGGCGCCGTGCACCACCCCGTCGAGGCGGCCGTGGCGGGCGTAGATGTCCGCGACGACCGCGGTGACCGCGGCGGTGTCCCGCACATCGACGGCGTGGTAGCGCACCGATGCGGATAGTTCGCCGAGGGTGGCCAGGGTCGTCCGCACCTCCCGTTCGGCGAGCAGTCGGCCGATCCGCGCCTCGATCTCCGCCGGGCGGCGGACACCCGCCGCGACCAGCGCGCGGCGCAGCGCGGGCGCGTCGGCGGCGCCGGCGGTCGCCGGGTCCTCCGGCGCGGCGGGCGGTCCGGTCCGGCCGATCAGCTCAATGGCGCAGCCCGAGCGGCGGGCCAGCTCCACGGCAACTGCTGCGGTGATGCCCCGGGCACCACCGGTGAGCAGCACGACCGAGGACCTGTCGAGCCCGGCAGGCAGATCCCCGGCACCGACGAGCGGGATCTCGCCGACCGACGGCAGCACGCGCACACCTTCCCGGTAGCCGACGACCACCGGTCCGCCGGGCTGGAGCAGCTCGGCGAACAGGTTCTCCGCGATGCCCCGCGGCTCCTCCTTCGGCTCGACGTCCACGGCACGCAGCGTGAGTCCCGGCACCTCGTGGGCGATCGTGCGCACCAGCCCGGCCAGGCCAGCCCCCGGCGTCGGGTGCACGGCGGCCGGTCCCGGGTCGGTACCTCGCCGCTCGGCCGAGCCGTCCTCACCCGCCACCGCCTGGCCGAACCGGCCGCCGTGGCCGGTGACGACGAGGACCCGCCGGCTGCCACCAAGCGCCGCCGCCCGCAGCGCCGGGAACGCCCCGGGCAGCACCGATCGCTCGTCGGCGCCCGGGTCGGCGGAGGCGATCCAGACGAGTCCGTCCGCGCCGGCACCGGCCCGGATCTGGTCGACGAGACCGGGATCGTCCGCGGCGATGATCCGCGCCTGGCCACCAGCCTGCTCGAGCCGGGTGGCGAGCGTCAGACCCACCCCGAGGCCGCCCTCGACGAGCAGGAACCTCGCCCCGGCGAGATCGGGCCGTGGTGAGCCGGCCAGCGCCGCGACGGTCCGTGGTTCGACGACATAGCGCCGCAGCGGGATCCGCGTGTCCGGCTCGGCGGACGCGGACGCCACGGCGAGTTCGGGCTCCACGCCGTCGGCCCGGTCCCGGCCGGCGGGCGCGTCCGGCTCGGCGGGTTCGCCGGCGGGCGCCGGCGGGCTCTGCCGGGCGACGATCCAGTCGACGATACCGCGCACCGTCTTCACCGCCGCGAGCTCCTCGACGATCTCCTCGTCCAGCTCCCCGGAGCTGGCGTCCACGAGACCCAGCCGCGCGGCGAGTTCCCCGAGCACCTCCGTGCGCTTGATCGAGTCGATCGACAGGTCCGCCTCGAGATCCAGATCCGGTTCCAGCATCTCCACCGGATAACCGGTCTGCTCCCCGATCACCCCGACCACCACGTCCGACACCGCGGACCGGTCAAGCGCCGGGACGGCGGGTCCCGCGGCTTCGCCGCCCACCCGTGCCGGGGAAGCGAGGGCCGTGGCCGCACCGGCGGGTTCGCCGGCGGGCGCCGGCGGGCTCTGCCGGGCGACGATCCAGTCGACGATACCGCGCACCGTCTTCACC
>NZ_JALKFU020000403.1 GCF_023242965.2 Frankia sp. AgKG'84/4 | reverse complement strand
CCGGCGTGGTGCCCGCGGCGAACGTGCCGGCCCGGCCCGCGCCTGTCGCGGTCCCGGGGGAGCCGGCAGGTTCAGGTCGACCGGCGAGGTCGGCCAGCCAGGTCCGGCACGCCCGGATCCAGCTGATCGCCGCGGTTGTCGCCGTCGTCGCGATCCTCGTCGGCGTCGCCGCCGTGCTGGCCAGCCGTAACGGCGGGAAGGCGAGCACGACCAGCGTGCCGGCCTCGGTCGCCGTGCGGGCGTTGGGGCTGCAGGACACCGACGCGGCACTCGCCGGCCGCCTCGCGCTCGCCGCCTACCGGGTGGCACCGACCCTGCCCGAGACCCGGGCCGCGATGATCGGCCTGTTCGGCGCCGACGTGACTCCCGCGACCACCCAGGTCAGTTCCGCCGGCGTGCTCGCCGCCGCGGTCAGCCGGGACGGCCAGCGCATCGCCACCGGTGACCGCGACGGCGTCATCACGCTCTGGCAGGTCAGCGACCGGACCAGCCTGACCCGCCTCGACTCGGTCCAAAGCGTCGGCTGGATCGACGCACTGGCCTTCAACGCGGGCGGTGACCTGCTCGTCTCCGGCAGCACCGACGGCACGGTCCGGCTGTGGAACCTCGCCGACCCGGAGAACATCCGCCGCTGGTCCATCGCCCGCGTGCACACCGACGCGGTGCGCACCGTCGCCGTCAGCCCCGACGGCAACACCGTTGCCTCCAGCGGCGCCGACGGCGTCCTCGCGCTGTGGGACGCCACCGACCCCGCCCGTCCGACGACCCGATCCCACCTCGACACCGGGACCGGCGGTGTGTACGAGGTCGCGTTCGCGAAGGGTGGGCAGACGCTGGCGGTCGCCGGCGAGGACGGCTCGGTCGGCCTGTGGGACATCCACGACGCGGCCCACCCGAAGCGCGGTCAGGTGCTCCGCGACCACACCCGCGCGGTGCGCGCCGTCGCCTTCAGCGCGGACGGCGACACGCTCGTCTCCGGTGGGATCGACGCCACCGTGCGGCTGTGGGACGTCACCGATCCGGCCCGTCCGACACCGCAGGCGACGATTCCCGGCCAGTTCGGCGGCGTCGCCAGCGTCGCCGGCGGTGACGGCGGCCTCGTCGCGTCCGGCGGCGACGACGAGACCGTGCGCCTGTCCGCGATCACCAACCCGGCCCAGCCCGAGCCCCTCACCAAGTGGAGTGGGAACACCCAGCCGATCAGCACGGTCGCCGTCATCCCCGCCACCGGGGTGGTCCTGACCGCCGGCAACGACGGCACCGTCCGCCTGTGGGACGCCGACCCGGGCAGGCTGGCCACGGCGGCGTGCGCCGACCCGGCGAACCGCATCACCGCCGGCGAATGGTCGAGCGCCTTCGGCTCGATGGCGTATCACGCCCCCTGCTCCTAGCGCCCGCCGTTCCTAGCGTCCGCCGTTCCTCGCACCCGCCGTTCCTGGCACCCGCCGTTCCTGGCACCCGCCGCCGCGTCGCTGGCGGGTCACCCGGAGAAGTCCAGGTCGCGGAGTGCGACACACTCGTGGTGTGGGTGATGACGCGGACCGGTCGATCATGCTGGTTGAGGACTATGGCCCTGAGTGGGCGCCGGGCCGGTTCGAGCTCGGCACGGACGGCGCCCGGGCGATCCTGGTGGGCGTGGACGGCTCCCGCACGTCGCTGCGCGCTGCGGCGTTCGCCGCGGGCCTCGCCCGGCGGCAGTCGTCGTGGCTCGTGCTCGTGTACGTCGCGGCGACGCCGGTCTGGGCGGCGATGTCGCCCGCGCCGACGGGCAATGCCGTCCAGCTGATCATCGACGGGGTCGTCGACGACGTGCGGGGTCTCATCCAGGACCGCCAGGTCGAACTCGGCGTGCCGATCCGCTTCCTGGTCCGCGCCGGTGACCCGTTCGACGGGATCAGGCGCACCGCCGCCGAGGTGCGGGCCGATCTGGTGGCCGTCGGCGCGTCGGAGAGCGCCGGCCACCGGCTCATCGGCTCGCTGGCCGGCCGCCTCGTGCGCGCCGGTCAGTGGCCGGTGATCGTCGTTCCCTAGCCGTGCGTGGCCGTGTGGCCGCGGGTGGACGCGCTCAGCGCGCCCGCCACCCCGAGGTCCTGACAGGCTGGCCAGCGGGCGGCTCCGCCGCGACCGGACCGCCCACCGTCGGGCTACCTGCCGCCGGACCGCCCGCGGTCGGACCGCCCGCGCCGGGCCGTACCGCCGTGCCGCGCCGGGCGACCTTCCGCAGCTGGATCATCCGGCCGATTCCCGGGATCGCGACCAGCAGCGCCCCCGCGACGGCGGAGAACAGCATCGCGACGGCGACCGGCATCGAACCGTGCGCGGTGAAGAACGAGATCCTGACGTCGTCCTGGTTCTGCAGAATGAACACGAGCAGCAGGATCAGCACGACCGCGGACAGGATCAGCGAGGTCCACACCCGGCTCGTCCGGGTCACGGGAATCGACGGTTTGCCGCCGTGTCCGAACCCGTGCCGATGCCCGCCCGTTCCCGGCGCGCTCGGCGGCCCGGCGACGGCCGGCCCACCAGCTGGCGGGCCCTGCGGGCGGGACGGGTCCTGCGGGGCCGGGAACGCCTCCACCGGCGGCGGTGCCCCGGTGGGTGCCCCCCCGGCGGCGCCCGGGCCGGTCGTGGGAACGGTCCGACCGGTCGAACCGACATCCGGTTGCTGGGCGTCATCCATGGGTGGCACGGGGCCGCGCGGCAGGGTCATGCCTGGTTACTACCCGTCCCGGGTGCGGTATCACATCTCCGCCGCGCGCGCCTATCGAAGGACTACAGAGAAACCGATGGCCCGGGTCGGCGGCCGAGGCGGTGGAAGATCGTGATCAGGGTTGGGTGGGGGCGAGGGTACTGGCGACGCCGGCGGTCGGCGCGGGGGCGGTGGCCACCGAGGACTGACCGGTGCCACCGGTGCCGAACAGGCCGGTGTCGGCGGTGGGGGACGGCGTGACCGACGCCGACGCCGACGCCGACGGCGCGGTGGTGGGTGTCACCGTGGCCGACGGGTCCACGGATGCGCTCGGGCTCGGCGGCGCGGTGGCGAGGGGCGTTGGGGAGAAGGTGTGCCGCGCGATCGGTGTCGCGGCGACCTGCGCCTCGGCCTGGCGCTCGGCGACGGCCTTGGCGACCAGGCGGGCCCGGGCGACATGCGCCGGATCCGGCCGGAGCACCAGGTAGGCCGCCACGGTGACGAGGAAGAAGGCGACGAGGCCCGCGGTCGAGCGGCGCATCTGAATGGACCGGGCGAACCGGACTACGCGTTGCGGGTCGAATGACGTCACGGGTCGGGACCTCAGGATGCGGTGGGGGCGGCGGTGTCCAGCTCAGCGGGCGCGGTGATGCCCTCGCGCAGCAGCGTGGTCGCGATGCGGGCCCGCAGGGCCCGGCCGACCTCGAACTGCCGGCCCGGCTGGGTGCGGGCCACCACGCGGATCCGGTACTCGTCGAGATCCAGGCTCTCAACGCCCATCACCGCGGGCGCGTCGAGGAGCTGGTCATGCAGGGCGTCGTCGGCGTAGGCCTCGGCGCCGACCCGGGTGAGCAGCTCACTGACGGTGGCGAGGTCGGCGGCCGCCGGGATCGGCACGTCGATGATGGCCCGGGCCCAGTCCCGGGACAGGTTGACCACCTGCACGATCTGACTGTTCGACGTCGTCACGACCTCGCCGCTGGACGTCCGCAACCGGGTGATCCGCAGCGTGACCTCCTCCACGGTGCCCGTCGATCCGGCGGCCGGCCCGCCGGCGACCATCAGCCGGACAAGATCCCCGAAGCCGTACTGGCGCTCGGCGATGATGAAGAACCCGGCGAGCATGTCCTGCACGATCTTCTGGGCGCCGAAGCCGAGCGCCACACCGACGATCGTCGCCGGCGCGACGAACCCGGTCACCGGCACGCTGAAGCGCTGCAGGACCAGCACCGCCGTCAGGCAGTAGACGATGACCAGCGACGTCCAGGTGATGACCTGCGCGACGGCATGCCGATGCTTGGCGGACTCGCTGCGGACCACCCCGGACTGGACGTCGATACGCGTGGTCACCCGATCGCCGAGCCAGGTCGCGAACCGGGTCAGCAGCAGCGCGCCGCTCACCAGCATCACGACTTCCAGGCCGCTGCCGCGGGCCCACTGGCCGATGTCGCTCAGCGGCGCGGTCGCGGTGACCGTGGCCGCCGCGGCGACCGTAGACGGGCCGATCATGAGATCGGCGCGCGGCCGGCGGGCGGACGGGTCGCCGCCGGGGGCACCGGCAAGGTGTGTCGAACTCCGCTCACCGGCCCGAACCTACCCGCTTGCGGCACAGCGGGTACCCGCCGGAGGTGGCCCTTACCGGCTTCGGGCAGGTGACCGGGTGGATACGCAGGTGTCGACAGCGCCACCCCCGTCGGGGATCCTGAGCGACGGGACAGCGAAAGAGACGGAGATCGCCATGGGGTTCGGCGGACGCTGGTTCGGGCCGGGGCACGGCCGGGGCGATCATGGCAGGGACGAGAGCGCACCCGCCGTCGACGCCGCACCGGCGCGCGCCACGGCCCGCGGCCCGTACGACCTGGTCGACCTGCCCGGTGACGGGCGCCGCCGCGTCGATCTCGGCTCGCTCGTGGTCCCGGTGCCCGCGGGCGCGACGATCGAGGTCCCCGCCGCCGCGGGTGGGGCGCCACCCGGCCCTCTGGCCGTCGTGCGTGCCGGCCAGGTGACGGTGACGCTCGCGGTGTTCGCCGCGCCGAAGAGCCGCGGCCTGTGGGACGAGGCACGCGCGCGCCTGGCCGCCTCCCCGGCGGCCGTCCTCGCCGCCGCGGGCCTACCGCCAGCGCCGGCCGGATCTGGGCTGGCCGGATCTGGGCTGGCCGGATCTGGGCTGGCCGGATCTGGGCTGGCCGGATCTGGGCTGG
>NZ_JALKFU020000402.1 GCF_023242965.2 Frankia sp. AgKG'84/4 | reverse complement strand
TGAGGGTGGGGGGGGGGGGGGGTTACAGGCGGGGGTGGGGAGTGGGGGGCGGGCGCGCCCCCCCCCGGCCGCTACGGGTTGGCGACCAGGCCCAGCTCGGCGACGCTCGCGGTCAGCCGGTGGCGCGGCAGGACCCGCACGGTGTAGCCGAACGCGCCGGTGCGCCCGAGCGGGATGGTGCCCTCGTAGCGCAGGGCGCCCTCGCTGTCCCCCACCGCCGCCAGCGACAGCGTCGCCGGGTCGAGGATCCGGTCGGACTGGTCGACCCGCCCGTAGGAGGCCAGGACGTCGACGTCCTCGGGGGCGAGCCCGCCGAGTTCGACCGTCGCCCGGACCACCAGCGACTGGCCCGCCTGGGGGGTGTCGCCGAGACCGGCGGAGTCGACGTTGAGCACCCGCACCCCCGGCCAGGACGCGCGGACCCGGTTCTTCCAGGCGGACAGGTCGCGGGCGCCGGCGAGGCCGTCGGCGGCGGTGGTCCGCGCCGAGACCGCGGCGGGGACGTAATACCGCTGGACGTACTCCTGCACCATCCGGCTGGCGAGCACCTGCGGGCCCAGCGTCGAGAGGGTGTGCTTGACCATCGCCGTCCAGCGCGGCGGCGGGCCGCCGGCCGGGCGGTCGTAGAACCGCGGGGCGACGGTGTTCTCCAGCAGCTCGTACAGGGCGATGGACTCGAGGTCGTCGCGGCGGTCGGGGTCCTCGACGCCGTCGGCGGTCGGGATCGCCCAGCCGTTCTGGCCGTCGAACATCTCGTCCCACCAGCCGTCCCGGATGGACAGGTTCAGACAGCCGTTGAGCGCGGCCTTCATCCCGGAGGTGCCGCACGCCTCCAGCGGGCGCAGCGGGTTGTTCAGCCACACGTCCGAGCCGGAGTACAGGAACCGCGCCATGCCGATGTCGTAGTCCGGCAGGAACACGATCCGCGCGCGCACGGACGGGTCGTCGGCGAACTGGACGATCTGCTGGACGAGCAGTTTCCCGCCGTCGTCGGCGGGATGCGCCTTGCCGGCGATCACCATCTGGATCGGCCGCTCGGAGTGCAGCAGCAGGCGGCGCAGCCGCTCGCGGTCGCGCAGCATCAACGTGAGGCGCTTGTAGGACGGCACCCGGCGGGCGAACCCGATGGTCAGCACGTCCGGGTCGAACACCGACTCGACCCAGTCCAGCTCGCCGGGGGCGGCGCCGCGTTCGAGCCAGGACGCGCGGACCCGGCGGCGGACCTCGGCGACGAGCCGTTCCCGCAGCTGGCGCCGGATGCTCCAGACGACGTCGTCGGGCAGGGTGGAGATCTTCGCGAAACCGGCGGCGTCGTCGGAGAGCAGGCTCGGCCCGGGCTCGCGGTCGGTGAGCTCCAGCACGGAACGCGACACCCAGGTGGGGGCGTGCACGCCGTTGGTCACCGAGCCGATCGGCACCTCGGCGGCGTCGAAGCCGGGCCACAGCCCGGCGAACATCTCCCGGCTGACGATGCCGTGCAGCTTGCTGACGCCGTTGGAACGCTGCGCGAGACGCAGCCCCATGTGCGCCATGTTGAACACGTTCGGGTCGGGCTCGACGCCGAGTTCCAGGATCCGCTCGACGGGCACGCCCGGCCACGAGTTGTCGCCGCCGAAGTGGCGGGCGACGAGGTCGCGGGGGAAGCGGTCGATGCCGGCGGGCACCGGGGTGTGCGTGGTGAACAGGGTGCCGGCGCGGGCGGCCTCCAGCGCCTCGTCGAAGCTCAGCCCGGTCTCGACGAGCTCGCGGATGCGTTCCAGGCCGAGGAAGCCGGCGTGCCCCTCGTTGGTGTGGTAGACCTCCGGCGCCGGGTTGCCGGTGACCCCGGCGTAGGCGCGCAGCGCCCGCACCCCGCCGATGCCCAGCAGCATCTCCTGCAGCAGACGGTGGTCGGTGCCACCGCCGTAGAGCCGGTCGGTGACGCCGCGCTCGCCCGGCTGGTTGTCCTCGACGTCCGAGTCGAGCAGCAGCAGCGGAACCCGCCCGACCTGGGCCTTCCAGATCTGCGCGTGCAGGGTGCGGCCTTCGGGCAGGCCGACCGCGACCTTCACCGGGCGGCCGCCGGAGTCGGTGAGCTGGGTCAGCGGCAGGCCGTGCGGGTCGATGCCGGGGTAGCGCTCCTGCTGCCAGCCGTCGCGGGACAGCGACTGGACGAAGTAGCCCGCCCGGTACAGCAGCCCGACGCCGATGAGCGGCACGCCGAGGTCGCTGGCGGTCTTGAGGTGGTCGCCGGCGAGGATGCCCAGGCCGCCGGAGTACTGCGGCAGCACCTCGGTGATGCCGAACTCCGGCGAGAAGTAGGCGATCGCCGAGGGCGCGCCCGCCAGGTTCGCCCGCTGGTACCACAGGTCCGCGGCGAGGTAGTCCTGGAGATCGTCGGCGACGGCGGTGAGTCGGCGTACGAACCGCCGGTCGGCGGCGAGGGCGGTGAGCCGGTCGTGGTCGACCTCGCCGAGCAGGCGGACCGGGTCACCCTTGGTGGCCCGCCAGAGCTCGGGATCGACCGACTCGAACAGGTCGAGTGTCTCCGGGTGCCACGACCAGCGGAGATTGAGAACAAGTTCCCCCAGCGGAGCGAGCTGCTCCGGGAGCTGCGCACGGACGGTGAACCGTCGTAGGGCTCTCACGAAGAGGTGAGCCTAGACAGTGTTGGTGACATCCACGCAGCCGGGTTCGACCGGCGGGTTACGTTCCCCGAACATCTCGCTGTCGGACCGGGGTGAGCAGCCCCGATCCTCCGCAAATGCCCGCCCGCAACGGTCGGATCGGCTTGCCTACTCGTCGTCGCGGCCCGCCCGCACCGCCTCGGTGATGACCGCCATGACGGCCGGATCGCGCAGGGTCGTCACGTCGCCGAGCTCCCGGCCGGCGGCGACGTCGCGCAGCAGCCGGCGCATGATCTTGCCGGAGCGGGTCTTCGGCAGCTCGTCCGCCCAGATGATCCGCCGTGGCCGGGCCAGCTTGCCGATCCGGCGGGCGACGTGCTCGCGCAGCTCGGCCTCGATCGCCGCGTCGCCGGCGCGGTTGCCGGTCAGGGTCACGAAGGCGACGATCGCCTGCCCGGTCTGCTCGTCGGGCTCCGCGACGACCGCCGCCTCGGCGACGGCCTCGTGGGCGACGATCGCCGACTCCACCTCGGCCGTGGACAGCCGGTGCCCCGACACATTGATCACGTCGTCGATCCGGCCGATGATCCAGAAGTAGCCGTCGGCGTCGAGCCGGGCCGCGTCGCCGACCAGATACGTCGTCGGGCCGAACCGGGAGAAGTACGTCTCGACGAAGCGCTCGTCGTCCTTGTACAGGGTGCGCAGCATCGACGGCCACGGCTTGGTGATCACCAGGATGCCGGTGCCCTCGGTGACCGGCTCCCCGGCCTCGTCCAGCAGCGCCGGGCTGATCCCCGGCAGCGGCTTCGTCGCCGAGCCCGGCTTCGTCGCCGTGACCCCGGCCAGCGGCGAGATCAGCACCGCGCCGGTCTCGGTCTGCCACCAGGTGTCGACGATCGGGCAGCGGCCGCCGCCGATCACCAGGTGGTACCAGAGCCAGGCCTTCGGGTTGATCGGCTCGCCGACCGTGCCGAGCACCCGCAGTGACGACAGGTCGTGGCGGGCGGGGTACTCGGCACCCCATTTGATGCAGGAGCGGATCGCGGTGGGCGCGGTGTAGAACACCGTGACCCGGAACTCCTCGACGATCCGCCACCAGATGTCGTGGTCCGGGTAGTCCGGCGCGCCCTCGTACATCACGCTCGTCGCGCCGCCCGAGAGCGGGCCGTACACGATGTAGGAGTGGCCGGTGATCCAGCCGACGTCCGCGGAGCACCAGTACACGTCGGTGTCCGCATCGATGTCGAAGACCACCCGGTGGGTGTACGTCGCACCGAGCAGGTAGCCGGCGGTGGTGTGCAGGATGCCCTTCGGCTTCGCCGTCGACCCGGAGCTGTACAGGATGAACAGCGGATGCTCCGCGGGCAGCGGGACCGCCGGGCAGTCCGGGTCCGCGCCGGCGAGCAGGTCGTCGAACCAGACGTCGCGCCCGGGGGTCATCGGCACCTCGCCGGGGTTCTCCCCCGGGCCGCGGACCACGACGATGTGCTGGAGCGCCGGCAGGTCGCCGAGTTCGGCGTCGACCGCGGCCTTCACCGGGGCGCGCCGGCCCTTGCGCCGCGCGCCGTCGACGGTGATGAGCACCAACGCGTCGGAGACCTCCATCCGCTCCCGCACCGCGGACGGCGCGAACCCGCCGAAGACCACGTTGTGCACCGCGCCGATCCGGGCGCAGGCCAGCATCGCGACCGCGACCTCGGGGATCATCGGCAGGAAGATGCCGACGACGTCGCCAGCGCGGACCCCGAGCGCCCTCAGCCCGTTCGCCAGCCGCTGGACGTCGGCGAGCAGGTCCGCGTAGGTCACGTCACGGCGCTCGCCCTCCTCCCCGCGCCAGTGGAACGCGACCCGCTCGCCGCGGCCGGCGGCGACGTGGCGGTCCAGGCAGTTCGCGGACAGGTTCAGCTCGCCGTCGGCGAACCAGGTGTAGAAGGGCGGGTTCGTGTCGTCGAGGACCTGGGTGAACGGCTTGTCCCAGCTCAGCAGTTCGCGGGCGGCGTCGGCCCAGAAAGCCACCGGATCGGCGTCGGCGGCGGCGCGGTCCGCCTCCACCGGTCGGCGCCGGGTGAACCCGGCCGGCGGGTCGAAGCTCTCGACCGCCAGCAGGTTCTCCAGCGTCGCCTCCAGGTCCGCCACGGTTCCTCCCACGTCGATGTGTCCGGGACCCGGTCAGGTCACCAATGATCACCGGTCTACCACGAACCGGCCCCCGCGGATAATGCCCCGTGGAGTGGTGTAGATCGGTTCGCGTTCCGCTCTGCGTCTTTCGCTATTATGCGGCCTGAATAT
>NZ_JALKFU020000401.1 GCF_023242965.2 Frankia sp. AgKG'84/4 | reverse complement strand
CAGGCCCCCCGGACCCCAGGGGGGGTGCGGGTGCGGCGCTGCGGCGCCTCTGACTGGCCGGTGTCAGCGGCCGCTGATCCGGATGCGGGGTCGACGGGCGCCGCACCGGCGGTGTCCGCGACGGCGCCGGAGTCGGGCACCGGGTCCGTGGTCACCGACACGGCGGTGGCCGCGTCGACGGGCTCGGGCTCCACCGCAGCGACAACCGCGCCGCCGGACTTCGCCCGGCTTGCCCGGCTGGACGGCGCCTTCGCGGTGCCGGTCGCCCGGGTGCGCCGACGAGTGGGCGGCGGACTGTCCGCTGCCGGCTCGGCGTCACCCGTGGCCGGGGCCGCTTCCGGGGTGGTCACGCCGTCGGACTGATCGGGGGGCGGGCCGGCGGCTCGCCCCGCGGCCCGGCGCCGACGCGGCGCGGGGCGGGTGGTTTCGGTCTCTGTCTGGGTGGTCAGATCATCATCGGGCACGGGTTAAGAAGCCTCTCGGGCTCCCGGGCGCGCTGCCTGGTGCAGTCGCGGCCGCGCAGAAGCCACTGTCTCGGCCGACGCGGTTACCGCGCCGGTAAATCCTGCGACACCCAGCAGCATCACGCCGAGGACTTACCCACCAGCCGGCCAGCGTCATTGCGGTCCGGAGCGAGCGGGTCCGCCAGCGTCCCGTCTTCGAGCAGCCGGCCCTGTTCGAGCCGAGTGGGCTCGGGAGGCGCCGACGGGCGCAGACCGGCCACCACGTCCAAGGCAGTCAGCACGTCATCTGGTCGCACAGCGGGCGTCGTATGCCGCGCGACCAGTTCCAGTATCGCACATGTGTCGTTCTCTGCACGACAGTCGGCCAAGATCACGGCGGGACGCACGTCGAACCGGCGCCGGCCGTCCTTCGTCGCCCGCTCGACCTCGACGCCGTCTCTGCGCAGGAGTTCGGCCACGGCGTCCCGCAGTACCGGCTCGGCGACACCCGGCAGCCGGACCTGCCACCGCGAGGCGTCGATCCGCTCGGCGAGCGGCGCGCCACCGGCCGGCACGACGCGCAGCACGTCCAGGCCCGGCGGCAGGCTCGCGTCCAGCGCGGACCGCAGACTCTCGGGCTCCACCGGCGCGGACAGCGCGAACTCGACGTACTCGGCCTCGCTGGCGGCACCGGTGGGCGCCGCCCCGACCCAGGAGATCCGCGGATGCGGGTTGAAGCCCGCGGAGTAGGCCATGGGCACCTGGGCCCGGCGCAGCCCACGCTCGAAGGCCCGGGCGACGTCCCGATGGGAGAGGAAGCGCAGCCGGCCCCGCTTGGCGAAGCGCACCCGCACCCGCGCGACGACCGGCGGGGGCGGGGGGCCCTCAGGCTGGCGCGGCACTGCCCACCGGGCTCGGGTCGCTGCCATCCACCGGCTTCGGTCCGCCGCCGGCCGCCGGGCCACCCGCGCTCACGCCGATCACCGGCAGCAGCGAACGTCCGGTCGGCCCGATCTGCGTGTCGGTCCCCATCGTCGGGCAGACCCCGCAGTCGTAGCAGGGCGTCCACCGGCAGTCGTCGAGCTCGACGCCCCGCAGCGCCTCCTGCCAGTCGGCCCACAGCCAGTCACGATCGAGGCCCGCGTCGAGGTGGTCCCAGGGAAGCACCTCACGTTCCTCCCGCTCGCGGGTGGTGAACCAGTCCAGCGAAGCACCCAGGGGTTCGAGCTCGGCCGCGCAGGCCCGCTCCCACCGCTCGAACGAGAAGTGCTCGGTCCAGCCGTCGAACCTGCCTCCCTCGCGCCACACCCGCTCGATCACCGTGCCGACGCGCCGGTCACCGCGGGCCAGCAGGCCCTCGATGGCCCCGGGCCGGCCGTCGTGGTAGCGGAAGCCCACGGCGCGGGCGATCTCCTTGTCGGCGCGGACCGTGTCCCGCAGCAGCTTCAGCCGGGCGTCGATCACCTCGGGCGAGGCCTGCGCGGCCCACTGGAACGGGGTGTGCGCCTTGGGGACGAACCCGCCGATCGAGACGGTGGCGCGGATGTCACGGTGCCCGCTGGCCTTGCGGCCGGCGCGGATCACCTGCCGGGCGAGATCGGCGATCTCGAGCACGTCCTCGTCGGTCTCGGTCGGCAGCCCGCACATGAAGTAGAGCTTCACCTGCCGCCAGCCGTGCGCGTAGGCCGTGCTGACCGTGCGCACCAGGTCCTCGGCGCTGACCATCTTGTTGATGACCCTGCGCAGCCGCTCCGAGCCGCCTTCGGGGGCGAAGGTGAGCCCGCTACGCCGGCCGCTGCGGGAGAACTCGTTGGCGAGCGTGACGTTGAAGGCGTCGACCCGGGTGGACGGCAGACTGAGCGAGACCTTGTCGTTCTCGTAGCGGTCGGCGAGCTCGGTCGCGATCGTGCCTATCTCGGTGTGGTCCGCGCTGGACAGCGACAGCAGGCCCACCTCGTTGAAGCCGGTGGCCCGCAGCCCGGCGTCGACCATCGCGCCGATCGTCTCGATGTTGCGCTCGCGCACCGGGCGCGTGATCATCCCGGCCTGGCAGAACCGGCAGCCCCTGGTGCAGCCGCGGAAGATCTCGACGCTCATCCGCTCGTGCACGGTCTCGGCGAGCGGAACGAGCGGCGCCTTCGGATAGGGCCAGGAGTCCAGGTCAGACAGGGTGTGCTTGCTCGGCCGGGCCGGGATGTCCGACCGGTTCGGCCGGACCGCCTCGATCCGTGCGTCGGCCCGGTAGGTGACGTCGAAGAACGCCGGCACGTAGACGAGCTGGCGACGGGCGAGGCGGGCGAGCAGCTCGGTGCGCCCGCCCGGCGCGCCCTCGGACTTCCAGGCCCGCACGACGTCGGAGATGCCGAGGACGGCCTGCTCCCCGTCGCCGAGCACGACCGCGTCGACGAACGCGGCGATCGGCTCGGGGTTGAACGCGGCGTGGCCGCCCGCGATGACCAGCGGGTGGGTGTCGTCGCGCCGGTCGGCGTGCAGCGGGATGCCGGCGAGGTCGAGCGCGGTGAGCAGGTTGGTGTAGCCCAGCTCGGTGGAGAAGCTGACGCCGAACAGGTCGAAATCGCCGACGGCGCGGTGGGCGTCGACCGTGAACTGGGGTAGGTCGTGCTCGCGCAGGAGCGCCTCGAGATCGGGCCACACCGAGTAGGTGCGTTCGGCGAGCACGTCGGGCTGCTCGTTGAGGATCTCGTAGAGGATCTGCAGCCCCTGGTTCGGCAGGCCGACCTCGTAGGCGTCCGGATACATCAGGGCCCAGCGGACGACGGCGGCGTCCCAGGGTTTGACGATGGAGTTTCCCTCGCCGCCGACGTACTGCACGGGCCTTCGCACCCGCGGGAGCAGCGGCTCCAGGCGAGCGAACAGCGACTGTCCGGACATGCGTGCGAGCCTACGGCACATCGCGCGGGTACTCCGCCGGCGTCCGTCCCAGGCCGGGGGCCAGACCGGGACAGAACCGGCCGAGGCTACAGGGCGTAGGGATCCGATCGGGACCGCAGCCGCACGTTCTGCAGCAGCCCCACCGCGATCATGTTCGCGAACATCGATGATCCGCCGTAGGACAGGAACGGCAGCGGCAGCCCGGTCACCGGCATGATCCCGAGGCACATGCCGATGTTGACGAAGGACTGAAAGGTGAACCAGCAGACCACCCCGGTCGCGATGAGCGCGCCGAACGAGTCCTGGGAGTCGAAGCCGATCGACAGCGCCCGCCACAGCACCACGCCGAGCAGCACGACCACGCCGCCGGCACCCAGATAGCCCAGCTCCTCGCCGGCCACGCTGAAGACGAAGTCGGTCTGCTGCTCCGGGACGAACTGCCCCTGGGTCTGCTGGCCGTGCAGCAGGCCTCGGCCGGTGAAGCCGCCGTTCGCGATCGCGATCATCGCTTGGGAGACGTTGTAGCCGGTCCCCGACGTTGCCTTGTTTCCCGAGGCGAACGAGGTGAGTCGGGCCTCCTGGTAGGGCTGGAGCAGGTGGAACTCGAGGATCGCGCCACCGAACAGCACCCCGCAGAGGACGAGCCCCAGCACCCAGCGTCGCGGCGCGCCACTGATCGCCAGCATGCCGAGGATCGTGAAGACCAGCACCATGACGGTGCCGAAGTCGGGCTGCAGCATGATCAGGCCGATCGGCACCACCGTGAGGCCGAGGACGAGCAGCACATCACCGTGCCCGGGCGCGCTGCGCCGCAGGCCGGTGCTGCTGTTCTCGCCCTTCTCCCCCAGGATCATCGCCGCGCCGACGACCAGCGCCACCTTGGCGAACTCGGACGGCTGCAGCTGGAACCCGGCGGGCAGCACGATCCACGAGTGCGCACCGTTGATCGTCGAGCCCAGCGCGAGGACCGCGACCAGCCCGACGAGCGAGCCGAGGTAGACGAACGGCGCGTAGGCACGCAGCACCCGGTAGTCGACCACCGTCGCGACCGCGCCGAGCACCAGGCCGATGGCCAGGTTCAGCAGATGGCGCTTGAGGAACGTCTGCGGGTCGCCGCCGGCCTCGCCCAGGCGCTGCCGGGTGGCCGACCAGACCAGGAGCGCACCGACGACGGACAGGGCGATCACGCACGACTGCAGCGTCCAGTCGAGCCGCCGCAGCGGCGAGTGCCGCCCGGACGCGCGGTCGCGCAACTGCCCGATCCGTCCCCGGACCGGGACCGGGGACGAGCGCAGCGCGGTCGGTCCCGCCTCCTGGGTCACGCCGTCTCCTCCTCCATCCGGCGCCCCGTTCCGGGTTGGCGCGCGACGCACCACCCGGAACGGAGCCTGGCACCTTCCCCGGCGTGTCGCCGGGGCCGGCTCAGGGCGGCGCGCGGCTCGGCGCCAGCGCCGCCGTCGACGGCGATGTCCCCACGGGCGAGGTCGAGACGGGCGACGTGACCAGGGGCGACGTCGCCACCGCGGCCGCCGGCCCGGCCGCGCCGTGCTCCGACGCCGCCACCGTCGTCGAGGCGGGTGTCGTC
>NZ_JALKFU020000400.1 GCF_023242965.2 Frankia sp. AgKG'84/4 | reverse complement strand
CCACTCGGGCGGGGACCGCGCGAGTGGTCGCGGCCCGCCGGCGCAGGGCGAGGAGCTGGCGTGGCCGGCTCAGCACGGCCCATGGCAGCGCGAGTTCCGCTGCCGCCGCCCGCAGGCGCCCGCGCAACAGCAGGCCCAGGGCCCGCGGGCAGGAGCCGGACACGAGGGCGAGGACCGCGGCGGGCAGCAGGAGCCAGGCCGTGTGCGCCAGCCGGATCCGCAGGGCCGCGACCCGCTCCGGCCACGCCGTCGCACCGGTCGCGGCGGCGTCGGAAGGGGTCAGGGAGGTCATGACGGCGGTGGGGACGACCACCGTGCGCAGCCCGGCCCGGGCGGCCCGCCAGCCCAGGTCGATGTCATGGCCGGCGTCGAGCTCGAGGTCCAGGCCATCAAGCAGATGCCAGGCGGTGGCGCGCACGAGCATGCCGGCGCAGGCGACGGCGAGCACGTCGCGCGCTCCGTCGTGCTGCCCGAGATCGGCCTCGCCCGGCCGAACCCCCGTGCGGCGCCGGCCGGCGCGGTCAACACTGACTCCCGCCTCGAGCACGATAGGCGGCGCCCACGATCCGGTGCCGCCAGGCTGGCCGGGCACCGACAGGCCGGGCACCGACAGGCCGGGCACGGACAGGCCGGCCCGCAGCTTGGGGCCGATGATGGCGGCGCCTGGATCCAGGCGCGCGTAGGCGAGCAGGGTGCGCAGCGCGTCGGGCGCGGGCACGGCCGAGTCGTCGAGCAGCCAGAGGTAGCCGTCCACCGGTGGGCCGCCGAGCTGGTCGAGACCGGCGGTGACCGCAGCCGCGAGCCGAGTCCCGGCGGGCAGCTCCGCCGGAGCCGGCAGCCCCTTGCGCCGGGGGGATCCCGGCGCGTTCCCGCCGACCCGGACTTCGGCGACCCTCAGATAGACGGCCTGGTCGGGCGGGGTCTGCTGGGCCGCTATGGCGGCGCCCAGGAGCACGGCCGCGCCGGGGGCACGGCCGTGCACGCATACGACTGCCACCCAGGTCGTGGCTGCTTCACCCCAGCCGGGCGGCGCCCCGGCGGGGCGCTGCGCGGCCTGGCCGCTCATCCCCCACCGGACACCGTCCACGGCCCTGGATCAGACCGCTCGGCGCCGCTGTTTGCGCCGCTCCCGTTCGGACATTCCGCCCCAGATCCCGAACCGTTCGTCGTTCTCCAGCGCGTACTCCAGGCACTCGGCCCTGACCTCGCAGCCGGAGCAGATGCGCTTGGCCTCCCTGGTCGATCCGCCCTTCTCCGGGAAGAATGCCTCGGGATCGGTCTGCGCGCACAGGGCGCGCTCCTGCCACTCCATCACCTCGCCGAAGAGGTCACCCAGCCCAAGATCGATCACTGAGGCGAGGGTCTCCCCCTCGGCGTCGGGGTCGAGATCGCCGGCCAGCCCGTCGAGACCAAGATCGTCTCTAGCCAGCTCGACGCCGGCCAGGCCGTCGTGGGTCGGTTCGTTGCCTGCCGGCTCGTCGTGAGCCAGCCCGTCGTGAGCCAGCCCGTCGTGAGCCAGCCCGTCGTGGATCGGGCCCGCCGTGGCGGGCTCATCGCCGCGCTGGGCGCCGGCCAGCCGGTCGTCGGCGCCGAAGGATGGGTCATCGGAACCGCCGAACCTCTGCTCGTCGGCGGCCGGGATGTCGGGACGGGCCAGCATGTCCACCCCGACCGGCCGTGGGTGCACGACTGGCGGGGCGACGGTGACCCGGTCCGACGAACCGGAACGGGCTGATGGCACGGTGGTGGCGGACAGCGACGACTCCGGTGTGGCCTGTGTGGGCCGTTCAGTGAGCACCCGCTCGGAGTGGTCACCGAACGGGTCATGCTCAGCGGGACGCTCGACGTCCGCGAGGACGGTGTGGACGCCCGCGTCGGTGTGCTCCATGGGACTCCTCCAGACCCGTCGCGGTGCGGTCGGCCACCCCCCTGGGCGCCGGCGCACAGTGGCTGGTTCCACACCGGTCAGGCGTCGCACTACCGCACGAACCCCGCCAGCGAGGGGAATGACACGCCGGTAATTACACGCTCCAGACTCGGCCGCGTCAACCCCACCAGCGCAACATCTTCTACAACCAGCGATCAGACCATAGCTCACAGTCACTGCACACCATCGCCCAGGGTCTGGGCAACCTCCCAATCGGTAACTGTGTGCAATCGCTACGGCGACGGTGTCCGCATTATGCCGCGCAACCAGATCCGACATAAAGGGCCTAAACGGGCAACTTTGCATCCGGTAAACGTGATGTTCCCACCATAACCAGACAACCCGTTCGGGCCCGCCGAGCCGAATAACTACTTACAGTAGTTTCGGGACTCGGAGACTTGGCGGGTGTCAGGACACCACCGGCAGCACGGTCCGGACCGGTCCGCCTCGGGCAGCGTGGAAGCGCTCGTCCGGGACCCGCCCATAGGACGTGGTCCGTTGCCTGGCAGGTCGGCCCGCCGACGCGGCCACCTCCTCCAGCTCGGCCACGGACCGTCGCGAACCATGCTGCGAGCCGGCCATCCGGCTGATCGTCTCCTCCATCAGCGTCCCGCCGATGTCGTTCACTCCGCCGGCGAGCACCTGCTGGCAGCCGTCGGCGCCGAGCTTGACCCATGAGCACTGGATGTTGTCGATCGACCGGTGCAGCAGGATGCGGGCCATCGCGTGCACCGCCCGGTTCTCCTGGACGGTGGGGCCGGGCCTCGCCACCCCCGCCAGGTAGATCGGCGAGCTGTGGTGCACGAAGGGCAGCGCGACGAACTCCGTGAACCCGCCCGTGCTGTCCTGCAGGCGGCGCAGTAGCCGCAGGTGTGCGACCCAGTGCGCCGGGGTGTCCACGTGCCCGTACATCATCGTGGCGGTGGAGCGCAGGCCCACCCGGTGCGCGGCGGTGATCACCTCAACCCAGCTCGCCGTGGGCAGCTTGCCCTTGGTCAGCACCCACCGGACCTCGTCGTCGAGGATCTCCGCGGCGGTGCCGGGAATCGAGTCGACGCCGGCCTCGCGGGCCGCGGTCAGCCAGTCCTCGATCGACATCCCCGTCCGGGTGACCCCGTTGAGGACCTCCATCGGCGAGTAGGCGTGCAGGTGCAGACCGGGTGCGGCCCGCTTGATCTCACGGGCGAGGTCGAAGTAGGCGGCGCCGGGCAGATCCGGGTGGATGCCACCCTGGACGCAGACCTCCGTCGCCCCGACCGACCAGGCCTCGGCGGCCCGGGTACCGACCTCCGCGAGGGACAGCGTGAACGCGTCGGCGTCCCCGCGGCGCTGCGCGAACGCGCAGAAGCGGCAGCCCGTGTAGCAGACGTTGGTGAAGTTGATGTTGCGGTTGACGATGTAGGTGACGTCATCGCCGACGACATCGCGGCGCAGTCCGTCGGCCAGCAGGCAGAGTTCGTCCAGCGCCGCGTCCCGCGCGCCGAACAGGGTGAGCGCCTCGGCGTCGCTGATCCCGGCCGGGTCGACGCCGGCATGGCTCAGCGCGGAACGCAGGTCGGCGTCGAGGCGCGGCGGTGCGCCCACCGCGCGCCGACCGGTGCCCACCACCCCGTCGACGCCGGTCCCGGCCGCGCTGACCTCGGCGCGCAGTGCCGCCCAGTCGCCGTAGACGGTGTCGAAGTCCGCCCGGGCCTCACTGTGCCGGCCGACGGTGTCGACCGCGGTGTTCAGGTCGGTGCGGCCGCTGTTGCCGAGGCCGCCGTCGGGCTCCTGCCAGGGGCGGCCGGCGGGGCGGGCACCCTCGGCGAGCAGGCCGTCAGGCCCGGCGAGCGCGCGCACGTGCCCCGCGACCCGCGGGTCCAGCCACGGCTCCTCCTGATACGGGGGGTAGACCGTGAGCCGGGGCCGCAGGGTGAAACCGGCGTCGGCGCTCACCGCGCGCAGCACGTCCAGGTCGGGCCAGGGCCGCTCGGGGTTGACGTGGTCCGGGGTGACCGGGGAGACGCCGCCCCAGTCGTCGATGCCGGCCGAGAGCAGCAGGTCGCACTCGGCGGCGTCGATGAGGTTCGGCGGCGCCTGGACGCGCGCCATCGGGCCCAGCACGAGGCGGGTCACGGCGACGGCGGCGGCGAGTTCCTCGGCGCCGACATCGGGCTCCGAGCGCATGGCGGTGTCGTCCTTCGCCCGGAAGTTCTGGACGATCACTTCCTGGATGGACCCGTAGCGCCGCGACAGCCCGCGCAGTTCGAAGATCGTCTCGGCCCGCTCCGCCCGGGTCTCGCCGATGCCCAGCAGCAGACCTGTGGTGAAGGGGATGGAGAGCCGGCCGGCGTCGGTCAGCACCCGCAGCCGGACCGCGGGCTCCTTGTCGGGCGAGCCGAAGTGCGGGCCGCCCGGCTCCGACCACAGCCGGGTGGCGGTCGTCTCCAGCATCATGCCCATCGACGGCGCGACCGGCTTGAGCCGGGCGAGCTCGGTCCAGCTCAGCACGCCCGGGTTGAGATGCGGCAGCAGGCCGGTCTCCTCCAGCACGGCGATCGCGGCGGCGCGCAGGTAGCCCAGCGTCGAGTCGTAGCCGTGGGCGTCGAGCCACTCCCGGGCCGCAGGCCAGCGCTCCTCCGGCCGGTCACCCAGCGTGAACAATGCCTCGGCGCAGCCGGCAGCGGCACCCGCTCTCGCGATGTCCAGCACCTCGTCCATAGAGAGGAACGGCGCGTCGAGGCGGTGCGGCACGGTGGCGAACGTGCAGTAGTGGCAGCGGTCCCGGCACAGCCGGGTCAGCGGGATGAACACCTTGGGCGAGTAGGTGACGACGCCCGACCGGCCGAGCGAGGCGAGCCCGGCGTCGCGCACCCGGCCCGCCGAGGCGCACAGGTCGGCGAGATCGTCGCCGCGGGCGGCCAGCAGCACCGCTGCCTCGACGGCATCGAGGGTGGCGCCATCCCTGGCCCGGCGCAGCGCTCGGCGCATCGCCGACGCGCTCGGCGCGTCATCGAGC
>NZ_JALKFU020000003.1 GCF_023242965.2 Frankia sp. AgKG'84/4 | reverse complement strand
GCCCGCGGCCGAGGCGGCCTCGCTGTCGGAGGTCGGCGCCGCGGGCGCGGGCGCCCGGTCCGACCAGGGCGGTTCCATTCCACCGGCCTGACCGGACCGGTCCGGCGGCGCCCCGACAGCCGTCAGATCATCAACGTCGCCCGCCGCGGCGCCCGGGTCGTCCTCGTCGGTGGCGTCGGCCGCCGACATGGACATCGCCGGTCCGATCCCGACACCGGCGCCGGACGGGCACAGTGCGGGGTCAAGCCGGCGAAGGTCGAGGACGTCACGGGCGGACTCGGCGACGCTGCCTTCGAACGAGGCACCGGACTTGATGTCGTCATAGCGCTGCCGTAGCTGCGCCGCCGGCTCACCGCGGTCCACCAGGAGCTCGACGGAGGCGAACACCTCACCGGCGGCGGCGGCGTCGGCCTGGGACAACGCGGACCGCAGCTCCTGCGCGGTGGCCAGCGCCTGGCCCTGGCGTGTCACCAGATCGTCCGTCGCGTCGAGACGGTGGGCGACCACACTGCGCAGCGTCACACCGAACAGGCCGAGGGCCATCACCAGCACCGCGAGCAGCCCGACCAAGGTCACCATCGCGTCGCAACGGGCGACGATCGCGCGCGCCACCGGCGTCACGCGAGCGATTCCGCGTGGATGCGGCCGGCCTGAGCCTTGCGTTCCCACCGGCCGCACCCACCGGCGGCGCGGGCCGTCCGAATCCGACCCCGTGGACCGTCGCCGCAGGCGCGGCCGGCCCGGAACCTCTGGCTCCCCACTCGGCGGCGACACGACGACAGTCACGCTCACAGAGCGTACGCATGCACCCGCGATCCTGTGAGGGCGTGCGGGTTTTCGCCCGGGAAGACCGGGGCCGCACCAGGCCGTCGCCGTGCCGCCACCGGCCCAGGTCCGGCGTTGCCGGTTGTCGCCAGCCCGCCAAGCGCGAACGCTCCATACTGGCGAGAACCAGCGCCAGCGGCCCAAAGCCGGTGTGACAGGCCGGATGCCCAGGCCATCACGCCGGACGCCCGGGAAGAACGAAAGGATCAGCGTGTCGTCGAGTTCGCCCGCGCCCGACCACGACGCGGCGACGTCGCCCGACGGACCCGTCGCTCCCCCGGCGGGCATCACCGACGGTCGTCTCGCCCGTCAGGTCGCCTTCCTGGTCGAGATCGACCGGCTCAAGTCCGTGTTGCGACAGAGCCATCTGATCGACCTGTCCCGCCGGGAGAACGACGCGGAACACTCCTGGCATCTGGCCATGCTGGCCGTTGTGCTCGGCGAGTACGCGGCCGCGGAGGTCGACCAGGCCCGCGTCATCCGCATGCTGCTGATCCATGACCTGGTCGAGGTCTACGCCGGTGACACCTTCCTGTACGACGTGGAGGCCGCCGCGGACCAGGAGGAACGCGAGCGGGCCGCCGCCGATCGGCTGTTTCCGCAGCTGCCGGCGGACCAGGCGGTCCCGCTGCGGGCGATGTGGGACGAGTTCGAGGCTCGCCGCACACCTGACGCACAGTTCGCCCGCGCGCTGGACCGGGTCCAGCCACTGCTGCTGAACTTCCACACCCGCGGCCGGAGCTGGCGCGCGCACCGGGTGACCAGGGCCGATGTCCTGGCCCATCAGGAGGTCATCGCGAGCGGGTCGCGTGCCCTGTGGGAGTACATCCGGATCATGATCGATGAGGCGGTCCGCCGAGGTTACCTCCTGCCCTGAACCCGCCGGGCCGGCCGAGGCCCGCCCGCGGCGCTCAGACGATCGGCGAGGTGTACGGGGCCAGTGCCATCTGCGCCGGCACGCTGGTGCCCGCCTTCAGTTCCTCCAGGAACAGCAGTGTCCGCGCCGCCACGCAACGCCGGCCCGGACCAGTCAGCAGATCATGGCCACCGGGCAGAACCTCAAGGTCGGCCTGCCGAGCGGTCCGGGTGGTCATCCGGACCAGTGGCAGCGGACTCACCTCGTCGTCGGCTCCGTGCATCAGCAGGATCGGCAGGTCCGGCAGGATCCGTGGGGACGGGTCCTCCAGCGGCAGACCCGCCACTGTCACGTGCAGCAACGGCATGGCGAGAAGAACCAGCGCGTCGGGTCGGACGGCGGGTGAGCCGGCCATCGCCACCGCGGCGAGCGCTCCGGTGTCGGAGCCCAGCAGCACGAACGGCACTCCCGGGACTCGGGTCTCCACGATGGCGGGGATCCGACTGGCTCCGCCGGTGATGGTGATGAGGCGGTGGCCGTCCAGGGCGAGTCGCTCCCCGAGGGCCGCGAAGGCCGCTAGGTCCTCGCCGCGGCCCGGCAGGGCGGCGACGACGGACCTGATCTCCGAGTCGGTGCGTCCAGGCAGCGCAGACGCCCTGATGGGAGCGGTCGCGACGGGCGCCCACGGCTCGCCGGCCGCCAGGCGAGCGGCCATGCGCGGGGGCGGTACGTGTGGATCTCGGCGTGCGGGCGCGTCCGCCGCGGTCGGTCCGCTGACAGCCGGCTGGGCTGGCACCGGGTGCGCGGCGTGCGTGATGGCCCCGGTCTCGGGGATGGCTCGGAACGGCGGGCGGCTCGGCGACTTCATCGGCGCCTGGCACTCCTTCGCGAGGATCGGGTCGCCACGGCCTGGGGCCGGACGTGCCGCGGGGCGCGGCGGTAGGAGAAGCATGCAGGAGATCTTCGCGCCGGCCGCGACCAGAACACGGGGTCGTTCGCGGGCCGTGGCCCGACTGTCCGGCGCTGCTAGGAAGACGAGATGATCTATCGCCCGGACCACGGCGCGTGGTGACCGCCGAGCAAGGCTGCCGCGGACCCGGCAGTTACCGGTCCCCACGGTGCGGAGTCGAGAACCGCGGGCGGCCGACTCTCCCGCCGTCGAGAGAGGCTGGCGAGAGGCGACGGAACAGATTCGCGGAGTCGGCTCGGAACAGCAGTGGCAGCCAACGCGGGACGGTTGCCGCGGGCGCGGTCTCGTGAATCAGCGACAGTGTCGCGTGGAACAGGATGGCGACGAGTGGGCCTCGCGTGGCCGTCGAACGGACCGATGCACGTCCACAGACATGTCTACTACCCTGAGTAGCCCAGAGACATCCGTCAAGGCGGCGCCGATATGCCATATCTCACAGCAACATCCGCGTGGGGGCATGGCAAGGACGTCCGTCGCCGGAGGCCCTTGCCATGCCCACACGTATGCCTCGGCGAGTGCCGAAGCGCCACGTCGCGCGGCTGACGGGATCAGCCGAACTTCAGGCCCGACTACTCGGGCAGGGACAGCGCTCTCAGAGAGCCGCGGCGCCCTTGGCCTTGGTGTAACGCGCGGCCACGTCAGCCCAGTTGACGATGTTCCACAAGGCGGCCGCGTAGTCGACCTTGACGTTCTTGTACTGCAGGTACCAGGCGTGCTCCCAGGCATCGAACACGAGCAGCGGCGTGTTGCCGACACCCACGTTGCTCTGGTGGTCGTACACCTGCTCGACGAGCAGCCGCTGAGCGGTGGCGTCGTAGGCCAGCACGCCCCAGCCGGAGCCCTGCACCGTCGTGGTCGCGGCGTTCAGCTGCGCCTTGAAGCCATCGAAGGACCCGAAGTCGGCGGCGATGGCGTCGCCGAGCGCGCCGTCCGGCTTGTCACCGCCGTCCGGAGACAGGTTCTCCCAGTAGATCGAGTGCAGAATGTGCCCGGAGAGGTTGAACGCGAGCGTCTTCTCCAGACCGACGATCGACCCGAAGTCACCCTTGTCGCGGGCCTCGGCGATCTTTTCCAGCGTGTCGTTCGCACCCTTGACATAGGTCGCGTGGTGCTTGTCATGGTGCAGTTCGACTATCTGCCCGATGATGGACGGTTCCAGCGCGCCATAGTCGTACTTCAGGTCCGGCAGCGTGTACGTCGCCACTAGAGCACGATCCTTTCGTTTCCAAGGGATTCGTCCGGGGGCACCCGAGTGGGGACTCCCGGCGGTTCAGGTGGGCGGTTCGGCGACATCCACGACCACCTGGCGGGACGGCGACAGCGGGACAGGCCTGGCGATGATCAGGCCCTCCTCCCTACCGGCCGCCGCGACGGCACCCTGCGGACGTCGATGTCAGGTGCTGCGATCCCCCCGCCTGAACCCTATCGCCAGGAGGATCGGTCCTGCATAGCGAGACCGGACACCATCATCCGGGTTGGAACCGCACCGCCGCCGGTAGCACACCCAGTGACGAAAGTGTAGCGGGCGTGGTATTCCGGCTCCGCGTCGGAACGTGCCCCGGGCAACGCCGGTCAACCACCGGACACGCGGGCATTACCGGCCAGGCACCGTTCCCCCGCCGCGCCAAGTCCGGATCGGCCAGCGTCTTCGGGTTCGCCGCGGATCCCGATGCCCCCACCACTTCACGCTCACCCCGATGCGGCGGCCCGGCGGTAAGGACGGGCCACCACGGCCGGACACCGATGATTGACGAACTCGGGGCGCGGCGCCGTACCTGCGCCAGCCGGGCACCGGCCGGGCCCGGGAGTGATGCCCGGGCCCGGCCACCGTGCCGGACGCGTCAGTCGTCCTCGTGAATCTGCTGGCTGAGGTAGTTGGCCGCACCCAGCTGCGAGATCAGCTCGAGCTGCGCGTCAAGCCAGTCGATGTGCTCCTCCTCGGACACGAGGATGTCCTCCAGCAACACCGCCGAGCCCACGTCGCCGCGCTCCCGGCCCAGCGCGATGCCTCGACGCAACAGATCGACGGCGTCGACCTCTCCGTTACGGTCGATCTCGAGCTGCTCGGGAACCGTCTCGCCGATACGCAGCGTGTGCAGCCGCTGCAGATTCGGCAGGCCGCCGAGGTAAAGGATCCGCTCGATAAGCTTATCGGCGTGCTTCATCTCGTCGATCGACTCGTGGTAATAGTGCTCGGCGATCCGCCGGTAGCCCCAGTTCCGCTGCATCCGGCTGTGCAGGAAGTACTGGTTGATCGTCGTCAGCTCGTTCGTCAGAACACTGTTTAGTACTTCTATGATTTCCGCGTCACCACGGGTCACCATCAGTCCAACACCTTTCCGCCAACCGTCTCCGACCGAGCCTCCCCACGGGGCGTGAGGTGGTTCGGTCCCCGTCGCACCGGGCCGTCTGCCCGCTGCCGGAACCCGAACGATCTGCGACGACGTGGCCGCAGGGCGGTCGGAGCGGTCGGACACACGAACCTCTCGGCCTCAGCAAATCACATAGATAGGGAATTCGCAGGGAGCTGGGGACGCCCGCGCCACCCCGTCTTCGCGACAGCAATACAGGTAAGGCTGCCCGAAGTTAGGGGAGCCTACCCAGAGGTGGTACACACGAACGGACGATCCACCTCAATCAAGGCGGCCGGACCAGCTGTCCGCTATTAGCTGTGAGTGTCGCCGCGCACGGCTGAATACCACTCTCCGGCGGTCCTCGGCCATGGGAGCCCGCACCGAAACCGAGATAGAAATCATCAATCTGGTCCACGGCGCGGCGCCGGTCGTCGAAGTCGACGAGCCTTCCGCCGTGCGCCAGGTAACCGCTCGTGATACCTCAGTGCCCGCGCGATGCCGGACGACCCTGCCTACCGCGACCATGATCGTGGCGGGTCCGCGCGCCACGGGGGGACATGGTGGAACGTGTCCTACCCCCGCTGCCCCCGACAGGCCCGCCACCCCCATGTTCGACTACGATACGTGACGTTCTTGTTGCGGGGGGCGGGAGACGCGGGCGCCGCCAGGCCGATGCCGCCCACTGGCGCAGTCGCCAGCCCGGAGAGGTCGGGGAGGTGCGACGTCCGTGTCGACGGGTCAGCGCCCCACCGCCACCCTGCTCCTCGTCTGCGCGGTGAGCGGAGCGTTGGGGCTGACCGCCCTGCGCCGCGCGCTGGGTTATCCCGACGTCCTCACAGCGTCGACCGCGGGCACGCTCGCCGCCGTGCGGGACCACGGACTCTCGATCGGCGCCGGGCTGGTCCTCGCCGGCATCGCCGGCGGTCTGCTCGTGCCGATCACGGTGGGACTTCTCCGTCTCCTGCCCCCGGGGCCGCACCGCCCGCTGCTGATGGTGCTGGCGGCCGCAGCCGCCGGCGCCCAGCTCACGGGTGTGCTGTTCTGGCTGGTATCAGTACCGGCGCTGGCCCGCCGAGCCGCGATTCCGACCGAGGCGGAACATGCTCTGGCCTCCTTCGACACGGCGCGAACCTTGTTCGGGGTCATGGTGGGCGAAGTGCTGGCCTGCCTGCTGACGGCGGGCTGGACGTTCGCGCTGCTGGCCCAGGCGGCCCGTTCAGGCCTGCTCCGCGGGGTGCCTGGGCGTGCGATCTCCACGCGCCTCGCCGCGATCGCGCTCGCCGGGTGGGGGGGGCTGGCCGCCTGCGGGATCCTGGGCGGAACGCTCCTGCCGTTCGGCATCGACGTGGCGATCACCGTCCGGGTGATCGGCCAGCTGGTCTGGTACGTGTGGCTGGTCGGGCTCGCCGTGGTCGCCTGGCATCTCGTCAGCGCGGGCCCGCCGGCCCAGGTCACCGCCGACGGCAGTGCGCCCGTCCCCGCTGCCGTCGGTCCGCTGACAGACGCCGCCCGGCCCGATCCCGACCGACGTCGGCGTCACAGCGCCGACAGCGACCTCGCCGCCCCCCCGCAGGCAGCGGACCCGTTGTTGTCGCAGGCCGCGGCGCCGATCGGATCCCGCGTCGCCGGTACACCGCGTCCCAGGCCAGCGCACGACCTACCGACAGTCAGCTCCCAGCCGCACCTCGACGACTCCTTCTTCGACGCCGCAACGGAGATCGGATGGGCGAGCCGGCCTAGCTCCGGCGTGGGCGGAAGCCTTCCCGTCGGCTCCCCACCAGCGGGCCGGATCCTCGGCGACGACAGCCCGACGGAGCCCGTCGTCGACGGCCTCACACCGTCGCCGCCCGAGCCGGACGACGGCCGCGTTCGGGGACCGACCAGCGCTGGGGAGATCGATGCGGATCATCCGCCGGGAGCGGATCCCGCTGCGCGAGCGGGGTCCGGCCGCGAGTACGCGCCGGGCGCCGGGTCCGGTGCGAACCGACCACGCGGCCGTCGACGGGGCGCCCCGTCCACCTCGCGGTCAGGCCGAGCCAGGCGCCCCCGCGACGGCTGAGTCGTCCACGCGGCCCCGTCTCCCACGCGGACCCGGGCGCCCGCGCCCACGCGGACCCGGTCCGCCCTGTTCAGATCAGGCCCATCCGCTCGAGCACGATCTGGGTATGCGCACCGGCCGGGGCGGCTCGTGCAGGGGGCGCGACCGTGCTGTCCGACCGCGGCGTCCGCGGCGGCAGGACGCGCTGGCTGACAGAACCATGATGCACCGTCCAACCCGCCTGATCGGACCCGGTCACCCGCCACGGAAGCGCCCGGCCGTGTCGATCACGATCGTCGGTGCCGGCCGGGGCGGCGACCCAGGCGGCGACGTCCCGCAGAGGGATGTCGAGGAGGTGACCACCCCCGGCGAGCAGCGAGCCGGCCGCCGCGACCGCGGCGAACAGGCCGGTCAGCGGGTCAGCGATCGCGTCGGCGCAGAAGACCGGGCTCGTGGCGTGATCCGTGCGCTCCCAGGCCACGAGGCCACCGGCCACGGCGGCGTCATCACCGAACGCGACCGGGTCCGGTGTCTGATCCTCCGCGCCGAAAGTCCGACCGTAACCGGTGATGCTGATCCAGACCTTGCCGGGTCGGGCCGCGACAAGCCCACGCGCGTCGAGCCCGAGCTGGGCGAGGGCACGCGGGCGTGACGACTCGATGACAACATCCGCCCGGTCCACCAGACGCCGCAGCAACGTCCGGCCACGCGGCGCGGCGAAGTCGAGCTCGACGCTCTCGTGCCCCCTGTGCAGCCAGTCGTAGAAGGCCGGGTCGCCGCCCCGCGCACCATCGGGGCGGCTACTACTCTCCACCTTGACCACGCGCAGTCCGGCCCGTCCCAGCAGGTGCGCGCACAACGGCCCGGCCCACATCGCGGACAGGTCGACGACGAGCGGGCGGCGATCAGGAGCACCCCGCTCGTCGCGGCGGGGCGCGGCCCGGTGCGGCGCGGTGCGGCGCGCGGGTCGGGCGTCCGCAACCGGCAGTGAACGGAACGGCACCGGTCGGCGATCCGTGCGCAGTACCGAAGCCGGCATAGCCAGCAGCCGCGCGATCTGGATCACGTCGGAGGCCGCCGCGCCGGACACCCCGCGGGCCAGGTCGGTCCACGCTGTGTCGGCGAGGCGTGGGCGGGCCATGGCTGGCCCCGCCTGGTCGCCGAGGGCTCCGAGGAGGGCATCGAGAGCATCCACGTCGTGCGGCCGGGCGAGACTGACCGCGATCCAGGTGTCCGCGGCCCGCAGCAGGCGGCAGCTTCCGTTGGCCGAGGACACTCCTGCGCGGCGCAGCCCCATCAACGCGGCCCGGCCGCCGAGCAGGCGAGCGACGTCGAGGTCGACGCGGCAGCCGAGCCGCGCGGACAGCGACGTGAACAGCCACGCCGCCGCCCGCGCGCGGTCGAGGACCGGGCCGTCGGGCACCAACGGTGCCCGCCCCGGCATCCCGGTCAGCCACATCAGCCCGCTGGCCGCCCAGCCCAACGCGTGTAGGCCGGCAGCGGAGCCTCCCTGGCCCGCCGTCGGCGGGCCGCCCGCCCGCTCCCCGCGACCATCGATGCTCCGAACGCCGAGGCCCTGAGCGGCAAGAACGCCGGACAGGTCGTCGAGTTCGCGTCGCGTCGAGGGGTCGACGAGCGACGTGGGCGCAGGCCCGGTGTGGTCCGCGGGCAGCGCGTCGCCGGTCGGCGGCTGTACTCCTGGCGTGGGCACGACAGCTCCCGGTGCGGGGTCGGTACGGCGGATCAGGCCTTGTCGGGGGCGGTCCCCGCCGCCGGAATCTCGCCGCACTGGACGACGACGAATCCACCCCGGCCGGAGTACTCGATCTGGGCGAGCTCCCCGGACCTGCGGCCCACGAGGTTCCCCAGCTTGAAGGTGGAGACGATCCTGGTCCGGACGCCGGCCGTCCAGGCGACCGCGGCGTCGCGGTCGACGCAGACCGGTTCGTCGGTCGACAGGACCAGCGGAGACCCGAGGCACAGCACGGCGACACCGCCGGTGCCCGACACCTCCGTGTTGAACATCCCTCCGGCGATCATCGCGCCAAGGCCCCCCGAGGTGGAGGTGACCTTGTACTTCACCCCGGACTCCAGGGCCAGCAGGCTACGGCCGTTGACCGTCAGCGCGTCCCGGTCGAGGTTGAAGACCGAGATGTGGCTGCCGGACTCCGCGAACCAGACGGTGCCCCGGCCCTCGGCCTTCATCAGGTCCTGGCCCTCACCGGTGACCGCGCGCCGCAGGTAGCCACCGACGCCCTGACCCTTGTAGGCGAAGTCGACCCGGCCGCGGTAGGCGACCATCGAACCCTGCTTGGCATAGACCGTGCCGCCGTCGAGACGCACGCGCAGCATCCGCTCGCCCTCCTCGAGGGCGAAGGGTGGTCCGGCCGGCTGGCCGGCCGCGAAATCTCCCAGGGGACGTGTCATCTCCCCATTGAACCCGCGCGGATCGCCAGCCGCGGCCAACCCGACCAGCCATCCGCCGGTTGTCCCTGGTGGCGCCGGTCGTCCTGGCGGCACCTGCCGGTGGCTACCGCAGCATCAGGAGCATGCCGGCGGCCATCACGACCCTGGAGGTGACGGGCGTGACCGGGCGGTGGCCGGGGGAACGGCCGGACAGGGCCCGCCGCATGAGCGGCCCGCCGACCGCGGCGATCGCGGACGCGGCGAAGACGACGGTGAACCAGCCAGAGAGATCATCCAGACCGTCGAACTCGCCCACCGGCCATCGACCGGCCCGGGACATGCAGGACATCGCCAGCGCCTCGATCACCAGCATCGAGCAGCACGACCATCTCGCCGGTTCGCAGCAGGCCGGATGCGTCAGGACGAGGAGCAGGAAGAGCCCGGCGAGAAGCAGAAAGCCGAGGGCGAACGCCCCGGAGGAGACCCACGCGCCCGGACCGACGAACATGACGACCATGCCGGTCGCGACGGCCAGGTGGCCGAACTCCGCGGGGACGAACACCACATGCCCTCGCCGCAGGCGGCGAGCCGATCCTGGCAGGTGGGCGGCTCCACCGTCATCTCCCAGAATCCGCGCCGCATGCCAGGCCGCCACGATCGCGGTGAGCGTCGCGGCCACGAGCGTGACCGCGGTGGGCAGCTGCGGCGATCGCAGGAGGACGTGATGATGCGTCACCAGGGTCGGGGCAGGCGGCACACGCCTGCCGGAGAAGCCACAGGCCCGTCAGCACCGTCACGTGCCGGCCTCCGCCGCGCGGCGGGACGGGATCGGCGTCGGGGCACTCAGCGCACGCCCAGCGCGAGTTCCGCGATGACCAGCTCGGTGATCCGGCCGGCGCGGGCCTCCTCGACGATCGCCTCGAGCTGCTCGACGCTCATCTGGATGCGCTGACCGAAGTCATCGGTGATCACGATGCGGCGCTCGGCGGGCGCCTCGTGGTCGACCAGTAGCTCCGGGCAGCCGCAGTCGCACTTGCCGCAGAAGGTCAGAAGGTGGCGCGCGCGCTCGGCAGCCGGCATGACGTCTCCTGGATGATCTGGTGGACCGGACAGCCGAAGTTTATGGTCCGTCGATCTCGTCGTCCCTGCGTTTATCAACGGTCGGCAGATGTCGGCCTCGTCACGGTCCCGGGCCGGCCGCGGCGGCTAGCCGGGGCCGGTGTCGACCGGGACCGCGGCGGCGGAGGTGAACGGAGGACGTCCCATGTGGGGATGGTCGTGCCCGACCGGCGGGCTGAGATTCTCCTTGACGATCCTCGGGCTGACCCAGCGCATCAGGTTCTGGGCCGATCCCGCCTTGTCGTCGGTGCCCGATCTGCGCGCCCCACCGAAGGGCTGGTGCCCGACGACCGCGCCGGTCGGCTTGTCGTTGATGTAGAAGTTCCCGGCCGCGAACCGCAGGAGGTGCTCGGCTCGCGCGATCGCCGCCCGGTCCGTGGCGATGACCGACCCGGTCAGCGCGTACTCACTGGTCGCGTCAACGAGCCTCAGGACCTCATCCCACGCCCCGGCGCGGCTGTCGTCGTAGACGTGGACGGCGAGGATCGGGCCGAACAGCTCACGCGTGAACCACTCGCGGCCCGGGTCCGTACCGACCAGGATCGTCGGTCGGACGAACCAGCCGGTGGAGTCGTCGCAGTGCCCGCCCGCGAGGACCGTGACGGTGGCGTCGCTGGCGGCCCGGGTGCAGGCAGCGGCCAGTCGCGCATAGGCACGGGCGTCTATCACCGCGCCGGTGAAGTGGTCGAAGTCGTTGATGTCGCCGACCGACAGCGCCTCGGTGGCCGCCGCGAGTTCCGCGTCCATCCGCCGCCACAGGCTTGCGGGCACGTAGGCACGGGACGCCGCCGAGCACTTCTGGCCGCTGTACTCGAAAGCTCCCCGCACCAGCGCGGTGCGCAGCACGTCGACGTCGGCGGAGGGATGCGCGACCACGAAGTCCTTGCCGCCGGTCTCGCCGACGATCCGGGGATAGCCGCGGTAGCCGTCCAGATTGGTGGCGACGGATCGCCACAGCCGGGCGAAGACGGTGCTGGATCCGGTGAAGTGGACGCCGGCGAGCTCCGGGTCGGCGAAGACGACCTCACTGACCGGCTCCCCCGACCCGCCCACCACGTTGATCACCCCTGGTGGCAGACCGGCGTTCTCGAGCAGCCGCATCAGGAAATGGGCGGCGAATGCCTGGCTCGGGGCGGGTTTCCACACGACGGTGTTCCCCATCAACGCCGGCGCTGTCGCCAGGTTTCCGGCTATGGCGGTGAAGTTGAACGGCGTGACCGCGTAGACGAAGCCCTCCAGGGGACGCAGGTCGAGCCGGTTCCACTCGCCGGCGGCGCTGCGCGGCTGCGCGTCGTGCAGTTCGGCGGCGAACATGACATTGTACCGCCAGAAATCGATCAGTTCGCAGGCGGCGTCGATCTCGGCCTGCTGGCAGGTCTTCGACTGGCCAAGCATCGTCGCCGCGTTGAGGGTGTCACGCCAGGGCCCGGCGAGCGCCTGGGCGGCACGCAGGAACACCGCCGCGCGCTGCGTGAAACCGACCTCGCGCCACGGTTGCGCGGCCGCCTTGGCCGCCGCTACAGCCGCGGCGGCATCGGCGTGGGTGCTCTCCCGCAGGGTGCCGAGCACCCGCCGGCGCGCATGCGGTTGGACGATCTCGCGGGTCGCACCACCACCGGGGCGAGTTCGCCCGCCGATCGTGTTGGTCAGCTCCAGGTGCTCCCCGCCCAGGCGCAGCAGCGCACGGCGAAGACCGGCCCGCTCCGCCGAGCCCGGCGCGTAACCGCGGGTCGGCTCGTTCTCGGCGTTAGGCACGGCGGCGCGGACCATCACCGGGTCATCCCATCCGGCGAGCGCCCATTGCGCGGAGTGCGAGCAGCAGGTTGGCGGGTCTTTCCACGATCCGCCGGGACAGATAGGGCACGCAGTCGGGGCCGTAGGGAAGGTAGATCCGAACGGTCGCTCCCCGCGCGGCGAGACGCCGCTGCTCGACTGGGCGAATCCCGTACAGCATCTGGTACTCGTAGCTTTCCGGTGCTCTTCCCTGGGCGTGCACGAGGTGGCCCGCGATCGAGATCAGGGCGGGATCATGGGTAGCGATCATGGGGTATCCGCTCCCGGACAGGAGAATGCCCAGGCAGCGCGCGTAGGCGGCGGAAACGGCGGGGCGATCCCGGTGTGCGACGGCAGCGGGCTCCCGGTACGCGCCCTTACACAGGCGCACTCTCGAGCCGTCCCCGGCAAGATCACGACAGTCGGCCTCGGTGCGCCGCAGCTGGGCCTGGAGGACGGCACCGACCGTCGGGAAGTCACGTCGCAGCTCCCCCACCGTGTCCAGCGTCGCGTCGGTGGTGGTGTGGTCCTCCATGTCCACCGTTACGGTGGCGTTCGCCGCCGCGGCCCGGGCGGCGATCTCGGCGGCGTTCTCGTAGGACACCTTGCGGCCGTCTCGCGGCACGGCCTGACCGAGGGCGGACAGTTTCACGGACAGGTCGAGGCCATCGGCGAGCCCGGCCTGATCGGCCAGGTCAAGCAGGTGGCGGTAGGCCCCCACGACGGCAAGCGCCTCCCCGGCCTCGGTCACGCCTTCACCGAGGCGGTCGACCGTAGCCCTCAGTCTCAGCCCGGCCAGCCGGTCGACGCCCCTGACCGCGTCAGTCTCGGCGGGGCCCGCCACAAAGCGGTCGACGAAGGCGTTGGACAGCGGGCCGCGGGCGAGCCCGGCGCGCACCGGTGCGGTGGAGACAACGCGGGGCACGAGATCACGGATCATCGCGACCCCCAGACCCGAACCCCAAGCGATCTACCCATCACAATAAGTAGCATCACGGAGGAGGGTCCGGCTGTCCAGTCGGTGCGCGCGGCCCCGCGGGTCCACCCCGGTCCGCGCGTGCCGACCGTTCCCGGCCCGCCGGATCAGAGTCGGCGCAGTCCGGTCAGCACCCGGTCCAGCAGGTCCAGCTCGGGCGCGCCCGTCGGTGTGCTCAGTTGGGAGATGTCCACCAGCCGCTCCGCCGCCGCGTCCGACACCAGCACCCGCACCACGCCCACCGGCAGACGAAGCGCCGCCGCCACCTCGATCACGGACTGTGGTCGCACGCACATGGTGACGATCGACTTCTGCTCCAGCAACAGCCCGGGCATCCGTGCGAAACCCTGTGGCGTCGTGGTCACCATCGCTTCGAGCGCGAGCAGCCGGGACGGCCGTGCCCGACCACGGGTCGCCGTGTAGGGACGCACGAGTTCCCCCGATGGCTCGGGCGCATTCCCGTTCATCCGCTCACCCCGCCATCAGGACGTGCGGGCGTCGGCCGGCGACCAACGATCACACCCTTTCGCGCGTATCGGCCCGCCGCGCCGGAGTCAACGCCTCCCGGGTCCTGGCGACGAGCACCGTCATCTCATATCCGACCAGGCCGATGTCACAGGTGTTGGAGGCGAGCACCGCAAGGCAGGAGCCTTCGCCCACCGCCATGAGCAACAGTGACCCCTGCGGCATCTCCACGATCGTCTGCGTCACCCGCCCGCCGTCGGAGAACTCCGCGGCGGCCGTGGTGAGGCTGAACAGGCCGGAGGCGATGGTGCCCAGCTGTACGGCCCGCTCACGGGGGAATCCAGCGCACACCGCGAGCAGGTGTCCGTCCGACGAGGCGAGGATCGCGTTCCCCACGCCGGGAACGAAGTCCACGAAGTTGTTGATGAGCCAGTCGAGTGAGGGGTTCGTGTTGTCCAGGGTCACGAGGGTCCTCCAGACTGCCGGTGGTGATCGGCGGTGACATCAGGGGTCAGCTACGGCACGACGCGCGGCCGGGTTCATCCATCGGCATCGTCGTCCAGCACTGGACTGTTCCCCCGGGCATGGTGGACACCCTCGTACAGCCTGGTCAGCCGCCCTCTGATCCACTCGGGCGCGTCCGCCTCGTCTCCGCCGGTCCCCGGCTCGCCACTCGCGACGGAACCGAAGAACGGGTTGGGCTCCGCCGGCCCGGCGGCCGCGGGTGGCGGCGGCGGTGCCTGCAGGGCGAACGGCTGCGTCCGCGGGGTGCGAACCGGAAGCCCTGACACCGTGGTGGACCGGGAAGCACTCATGTCGGCGGGCGCCGACGCGACGCCGCCCGCAGGCCAGGGGATGTCGACGGCGCTCGCGGCCGAATCACTCGCCGCGGCCGGTGCCGGTAGCGGGATGGGGCCGGCGGCATCGGGCGGCACGGCCGGGAACCCGGCCTGTGCCCGCGTGCTGTTCCACCACGAAGCCGGCTCCGCCCCAGCTGTCGCCGCCGGGACCTGATCCGAGCCGCTGGCTGCCTCGGCGTCGGTGAACCAGTCGAACGGTTCGTCTGACGCCGCGCGCGGGAACGCCTCCGCCGCCGCCTCCCGCACGAGTTCGGTCCAGCGGCGGGCGGCCGCGGACACGACCGGTGGTGTGACCGTCGACGCCGTGTCAGGCCCCGGGCCGGCCGCCGGCACACCGGCCGCCGGCTCGTAGGCGACCCGTGGCCCGGCGTCCGCACCGGCCCGATCCGCCACCAGGCTGGTAGGCGGGTGGGCATCCGGGTCCGACCGAGCGCTGTTCGTTCCGCGCCCGCCTTCCGCCCGCACGCGGCGTCGCTCCAGCTCGGCGACGGCGTCAGCGATGGGAGGCAGACTCGCGGGCGCCTCTGTCTCGGTGCCGGGCTGGCCCCCGCGCTCCGCGGGTCCACGTCCCGCATGACTACCGTCCGTGCCTCTCGCCAGCGCGGAGCTGGCGGTGTCATCGGGGACGCGGGAATGGATCGACGAGGCGGACGCCGGGCCGGCGCCTGGCTGATCGGCGTCTGACGCCCGCGTCCGGCCGGAGGTGACCGAGATTCCGTTGTTGTCACCGGGGAGGCCGTCCAGGACTGCCATGCCGTTCCCGGCGACATGGGTGTCGTAGCCGTTGGCACTGCCGCGTGGGGGCAGCGATCCGCCGCTGCTGTCAGGCTCCGCGGCCGCCCGCGGCGATGGGACGCTGGCGTGTTCCACCATGGCGCGGATCTGGTCGACGCGCGGGTCGGCGCTGTTCTGCTCCGCTGCCGCGGCGTGCCCGTTGCGGCCGGAGGCTTCGAGCGCACCGTTCAGCTCCCCCCGCGCGGTCGCGGGGGATCGGGCCTGCCCGGTGGACTGCCCGTGGGCGGACGAGGGCGCCGTGGCCGTCGCAGCCCCCGCGCGCAGCGCCGCCGGCAGCCGCACGGCCGCTCGGACACCGCCGGCGTCGGATCGGGACAGGCGGACATCGATGTCGTGGCGGCTGGCGAGGCGGGCGACGACGAACAGCCCGAGGCGCTGAGCGATGGCGAAGTCGAACTGCGGCGGCTCGGCGAGTCGCTGGTTCGCCGCGGCAAGCTCCCGGTCGGACATGCCCAGGCCGCCGTCGTCGATGACGATGAGCAGATCGCCGTTGTCCGCGGCGGTGGCGGCCAGGTCGACCGGGAGATAGGGCGGGGAGAACTGGGCAGCGTTCTCCAGGAGTTCGGCCACCAGATGGACGATGTGGTTGACCGGTTCAGCGGACAGGCGTGCCTCCGCCACGTCCACGATCTGCACCCGCTCGTACTGCTCGATCTCACCGAGCGCGGCCTGCAGCACGTCCCCGAGTGGCACCGGGCCCGATCGGCGCCGTCCCGGCCCGGTGCCGGCCAGGACGAGCAGGTTCTCGCTGTTACGGCGCATCCGGGTCGCCAGATGGTCCAGTCTGAACAGGTTCTCCAGCTGAACCGGGTTCTCCTCCGCCGCTTCGAGTCGGTCGATGAGCGCAATCTGCCGTTCGATCAGGCTCTGGCTTCGCCGGGACAGGCTCAGGAACAGCGTGTTGACGTTGCGACGCAGGCCGGCCTGCTCCGTGGCCAGCCGCACCGCCTCGCGTTGTAGCTGGTCGAAGGTGTGGGCGACCTCACCGATCTCGTCGCGGGAGTTGATGCCGATCGGCTGGATGGTGGCGTCGACCTTGTCGAGGTCCGAGGTCCACAGCTGCTCGATCAGCCGGGGCAGACGTACCTCGGCGATGTCCAGTGCCTCGGCCCGCAGGCGCCGCAGCGGCCCGGTCATCGTCCGTGCGATCGCGAGCGTCCAGGCGATCGCCCCGACCGTGATGATCAGAATGAAGGCGGCGATGAGCGCGGTCCGCTGCCACGCGTCGGTCCGCAACTGCTCGGCCGAGCGGGTGGTGTTGGTGAGAAGCTGCGACTCGACGGTTCGCAACAGCTCGATGTGCGTGGTGCTGGCCGCGAACCACTGGTCGGGGTCGACGTCGAGGTCATCCAACCGCTGACGCTGCACGGCCCGCTGGGAGATGCGTTTCACCGTGAGAACGGCCTGGCCGTTGACGATCTGGTCGAAGCGGGCGCGGTCCTCGGGGCGGGCGGCGGCGCGGAACGCGTCCTGGGCGGCCTGCGCCTGCGCGAGCAGCCCGGAGAAGCGGTCAGAGGCGCCGAAGTCGAACCGATCGGCGAAGGCCGTGGCGTAGAGCTGACCGCGCACCTGGGAGTTGATCTCCTTGAAGGTGGACAGATCGTTCAGGACCGTTGCCGAGTAGCGAAGGTCGCCGTTGTCACGTCCCTGCCCGATCTGACGGTCCAGCTCCAGCAGGTCAGTGATCACGGTCGAGTACTGGTTGAAGATCGCGTCCATGGTGAGTCCGCCGGACTGCACCGACCGCCGTAGCGCCGGCAGCCCATCGACGCCGACGCCGACGCGCCGCGCGACCGTGCTGGTCGTGGCGCCGAGGTCAGCGACGGACCCGTGCAGGGCCGCGCGCAGCGCGACGACCGCGGCGTCGACCGCGCGCCGCTGGCTGCCGAGCCGGCCTGTGAGCGACGTGGCCGCGTCGGTGTCCCGACCGCTGCCGATGAAGCCGACAGCGAGGTCACGTTCCAGCTGCAGTTCGTGCACGGTGGCCGTGACCTGCAGGCCGAGTTTCGCCGCCGTCACCCCACGGCCGTAGCTCGCGGCACTGGAGATCCAGGTGACCGCCGACAGCAGCGCGAGCGCCAGAAACGCTGCCGTCGGTACTGCCAGCGCGGCGAAGAGCTTGCCGTTGACGGGCAGGTCCCGCAGGCCCGGTCGACGGCGAGGCCGCAGGCGTGCCGCGGCGCGGCGGCTCCCTTTCCTTTCACGGCCTGCCATCGGATCCCGCGAGTCCAGACCGCGGGAGTCCCGAGGCACGCCAATCGGCTCCCCGGTTCCCGCCCGCTCTGTTCCTGACTCGATCACGCGTCCCGTACCTCTTCGCCTCTCGATCGCCGGATCGTCGACAGCACCATGTCGAACCCGAACGCGGTGGGCGTCGTCCCTTCGGACCCACCATCGCATCGGTGCCGCGTCAACCAGACCGAAAGGCTATTTTGCGCCCGACGGTCGACTTGCAGCGGGGCTCTTGACGAGTGTGGTCTGATCGTCCGGCCTAGATACAACCCCGCTGTCGACAGCTCCGCGCAAACCACTAGTGTCGGCGCCGGTCGCCGGAGCTTTCACTCCGCACACAGCCGCGTGCATGGGGAGCGTGATGATCCACGGTATTCGAAGGATGTGCGCGACAGGTCTTGCACTCGTGTGTATCGCGACCCTTGCGGCCTGTAGCGACGCCGACGACTCTCGGCAGTCGAATGTCTCCGGAATAGTCAAGATCGGACTACTCGCACCACTGACCGGCGGAGACTCGGACGGTGGACGGGACGCACAACGCGGAGCGGAACTCGCTAGCCGCTTCATCAACGCCGGAAAAAAGTGGCCCGGATACCAGCCCGGACAAATCTGGGGACCCTCCGGACAGGCCCGACTCTCTATTGTGACATTGGACACCAAAAATGATCGCCAGCACGCGGCGGACGAGGCCGCGAGGATGGCGGCCGATCGTGACGTGGCCGGGATCGTCGGCGCGCTCGACGCGGATGCCACGCTGGACGCCAGCCAGCGGGCGGAACGACTGCGGATGCCGTTCGTCAGCGGCGACGCTCCGCTGACAGCGCTTACGGAACGAGGCCTGGACTGGTTCTTCCGCGCGGGCCCCGATGCCACCGACTACGGCGGCTCCGTCCTGTCTCGGTTTCGCAACATCCAGCAGCAGGGACAGGGCGCCCGCCGGGTGGCCGTCCTCTACAGCAACGATGCCGCTGGCGACGATCTGCGATCGACCGTGTCGGAGTTCTCCGAGGAGGCCGGCAATCCAATCGTCGCTTCCGCACCGTACGAACCGGCGGGCACCGATCTGTCGACCGCGGTGGCAGCAATCCGCACCGCCGCACCCGACGTCGTACTGACGACCGCGTCCAGTGGTACCGGCCAAAAAGTCGGAGAGGCCTTCCGCGCGGGTGGCTACCTACCACCGGAGGTCGTGGTTTACGGCGCTCCGGTCGAGGCCGCGCGACTGACCAGCATACCCGGCTTCGAGGACCGAGTGAGCCGACTGGTGCCATGGTCCTTGGCGATCGCGCGGGCCAATCCACTGGCGGCGGCCACGATCGAACGCTATCAGCAGGACTTCGGAACTCCCATGACAACGGATGCCGCTATGGCGTTCACCACAGTGACAATCCTTGCGCGTGCAATCACCGACGCCGACAGCACCGACCGGGAACATGTACGGTCCGCCCTCGTCGCGCTGGATCTTCCCGGAAATGCGACGATCATGCCCTGGAACGGCGTTCGATTCGACGGAACCCACCAGAATGTGCTCGCCGCAACGCTCATCGAGCAGAACGTCGGCAGAACATTCACGACCATCTATCCGCGCGATCTGGCCGCCGCCGAGAGGTGGCCGGCGCCGGGACCGAGCGGAACGACCGTCGACCCGGCCAGCCAATCCCCACCGCTGGCGGCGGCCACCGCCATGGCGAGCGGCACGGCCCGCGGATGAGCCGGCGACCGCACTCGGCTCGCTCCGCAACCACCCACCAGGACGCCGTCCCCCAGCAGGCCCGCCGTCCGCCCGGCGAGGACCCGTCGACGCCCCCGCGCGCTTGCTCAGACGGCGACGAGGCCGGTCCGGAGTACTCCGGCGGGGCGGCAGCCGTGGCGTTCCGCGGCGCCGAGAAGCGCTATCCCGACGGAACCGTCGCGCTCGCGCCGATCGACCTCACGGTCCGGGACGGGGAGTTCGTCAGCGTCGTTGGCGCCTCGGGCTGCGGCAAGAGCACCCTGCTCCGGTTGGCCTCCGGACTGACGAGCGCCTCGGCGGGCACCGTCACCGTGGCGGCAGAGACGATCAGCTACGTCTTTCAGGACCCCACCCTGCTTCCCTGGCGCAGTGTGCGACGCAACGTGGAGATGCTGGCGGAGCTGACCGGGATGTCCCGGGAGGAGCACCGACGCCGAGCCAGCGAGATGATCGAGCTCGTCGGGCTCGCTGGCTTCGAGCGGCATCGACCCCGCTCGCTCTCCGGCGGCATGCGGATGCGCGTGTCGCTTGCCCGTTCGCTGGTTCTCTCCCCCGGTCTGTTCCTCCTGGACGAGCCCTTCGGCGCGCTGGACGAAATGTCGCGCGAGCGGCTCAACCGCGAACTACTGCGGCTGTTCGAGCTGCGCCGGTTCGCCGCCGCGATCTTCGTCACCCACTCCGTCTCCGAGGCAGTCTTCCTCTCTACCCGGGTTCTGGTGATGTCGCCTCGGCCGGGCCGGCTGATCGCCGAGTTCGAGGTTCCGTTTGGCTACCCCCGCGCGGCCGACCTGCGCTTCCGCAGTGATTTCACCGAGCTGACCGCGGCGGTGGCGCACCGACTCCGGGAGGGTGGTGACGAGTGAGCACGCCTCAAGCCGGCATGCGCCCGGCCATCGGCCGGGGGCTGCGTGCCCGGCGGTCACCGCGCGCCGGCCGACCGCGGGCGAGCCGGCGGGATCGTCTCGCGCCGGCTGCGCTGTTTCTGATCATTCTTGGGATCTGGTACTTCATCAGCCTGGTCATCCTTGATCCGGACCGCCGATTCCTGCTGCCCAGCCCCGACGCGGTCGTGCGGGTCGCGTTCCTGGATGGTCACAACCTCGACCAGCTGCTGCGCGCCTTGTGGCTCTCCACCTCCGTGGCGCTGATCGGCCTCTGCGTGTCCATCGCGCTCGGCATGGTGGTCGCGATCGCCATGAGTCAGGCGAGATGGATCGAGAAGTCGGTCTACCCGTACGCCGTTATCCTGCAGACGATTCCCACGTTGGCGATGGTGCCGCTCATCGGCTTCTGGTTCCACTACGGCTTTTCCAGCCGGGTCATCGTCTGCGTCCTCATCGCGCTGTTCCCCGTGATCAGCAGCACGCTGTTCGGTCTTCAGTCGGTGGATCAGGGAATGCTCGACCTCTTCCGCCTGCATCAGATCCCCCGCTGGCGCCGGCTGGTGCACCTGCAGCTCCCAGCCGCGATGCCCTCGACCTTCGCGGGCTTCCAGGTGTCGGCCGGGCTGTCCGTGGTGGGCGCGGTCGTCGGAGACTTCTTCTTCAAGCAGGGCAGCCCTGGGATCGGCGTCCTCATCGACCTGTATCGCGCACGTTTGCAGTCGGAGCAGCTGTTCGGCGCGGTCATCCTGGCGTCGCTTCTCGGCGTGGCGTTCTTTACCTTTTTCGGCTGGCTGAGCCGACTGGTCACCGGCCGATGGTACGGGGTCGAGATCCACTGACATCGCGGCGGCGACATCACCGCGCCAGCGAGGCGACCCGCACCCGGGATGCACCAGCCCCGGCGCGGATATCCATGACAAGGAGAAGAATGGGACATGTTAGACGGAGTGCCGCCATCGCTCTTGGGACGGCGCTGGCGCTCACTCTTGCTGCGTGCAGTAGCGACTCTTCGGGCGCTGCCTCCACCGGGTCCGCCGCCCTCCCGGCGGCACCTTCCGGCAGCGCGCTGAATCTTGCCGGCACCTGCCCCGCCACTGTGGTCGTACAGACCGACTGGTTCGCGGAATCCGAATACGGATATCTCTACAATCTCCTCGGTCCGGACGCGAAAATCGACACCGGCAAGAAACGGATCGTCGGATCGCTCGTCTCCGGCGGCCGAAACACCGGCGTGAAGATCGAGGTCCGCTACGGCGGCCCCGCGATCGGTTTCGAACAGGTCAGCGCCCAGATGTACGTGGACAAGAGCATCACACTCGGAATCGTCTCGACCGACGAGTCCATCCAGAACTCGGTCGCGCAGCCCACCAAGGCGGTCTTCGCGCCGTTCGACGTGAGCCCCATGATGATCATGTGGGACAAGAGCAAGTACCCGAACTTCACCACCCTCGTCGACATCGGTCAGACCGACACCAAGGTTCTCTACTACCAGACGGACGCCTACATGCAGTACCTGCTCGGCGCGGGCATCCTGCGACAGGGCCAGGTCGACGGAAGCTACGACGGCTCACCGTCCCGCTGGGTGACTGAGGACGGAAAGGTGGCCGAGGCCGGATTCGCCACCTCCGAGCCGTACATCTACAAGAACGAGCTGGACGACAGGCACAGCTACGACGTGAACCTTCAGCTCATCAATGACACCGGCTACCCCGTGTACGGTCAGACGCTGGCGGCACGGGGTGGCGACGAAGGCAGGCTGGCGCCGTGCCTGAAGAAACTGGTGCCGATCATCCAACAGTCCCAGGCTGACTTCATGGCGAACCCGAAGACCGCGAACGATCTCATTATCAAGGCGGTCAAGTCCGACGCCGGCTCGGTGTGGAACTACTCACCGGGCCTGGCCACGTACGCTGTGCAGACGATGAAGGATCGCGGCCTCGTCTCGAACGGTTCGAACAGCACCATAGGCGACATGGACCAGAGCCGCATCAGCCGCATGATTCAGATCCTGACGCCGATCTATGCCGGGCAGAAGAAGCCCGTCAGAAATGGTCTGAGTCCGACAGATCTGTTCACCAACCAGTACCTCAACACGAGTATTGGACTGAAATGACCAGTCCCGCTGCCGTCGCCGCGACCGGGCCCGGCTTGTCGCCGTCTGCATCCTCTCCGTCAGGCGATTTCCTCCTCCGTGCCCGTCACGTACTCACCATGGGTCCGGCCGGGCAGCTGCGCGACGGCGCGGTCGCGATCGTCGACGGTCGCCTCGCCGCGGTGGACGAGTTCACCTCGGTGCGGTCGCGGTTCTCGGACCTGCCGGTCATCGGCGACGGCAGCGGGATCCTCACCCCCGGCTTCGTGAGCGCCCACGGGCACTTCTCGGAGGGTCTGGTCACCGGGATCGGCGAGACGCACACGCTCTGGGAATGGTTCGTCCAGGTGGTCGAGCCCATCGAGTCGTTCCTGACCCGCGAGATGGCGTACGTGGGCACGCTGGTGAAGGCCAGCGAGATGGCCCTGTCTGGCGTGACGACCGTCGGCGACATGTTCTGCGCGGCCCCCGGCACGCCGGCCGTGACGCCGGGAATCGTCGACGCTCTCGATCTTGTCGGACTGCGCGGTGACGTCTCCTTCGGACCCGCGGACGTGCCGAACGTCCGGTCGATCGACCACATCGTCGCCGAACATCATGCGTTGGCCGAGGCTGCCGCAGGCTCCCGACGGACCCGCTTCCGGGTCGGCCTGGCAACCATCCCGTCCAGCAGCGACGCGCTGTTGACGGCGACACGGACGCTGCTGGAGGACGTCGGGCGCCTGCACGTCCACCTCCACGAGGTCCGGGAGGAGGTCACCGCGACGCGGTCACTACGCGGGGCCAGCGCGATCGAGTTCGCGGCGGGCCTTGGCCTGTTGGAAGCGCAGACCGTCGCCGCACACTGTGTATGGCTCTCCGACGATGACATCGACCTGCTTCGCCGGCACGCGGTCACGGTGGCGCACTGCCCCGTCTCAAATATGATCTTGGCGAGCGGTGTCTGTCAGGTGCCTCGTCTGCTGCGGGAGAAGGTGCCGGTGGGGCTCGGGGTGGACGGAGCCGCGAGCAACGACTCCCAGGACATGCTGGAGACGATCAAGATCGCCGCGCTGCTCCAGAAGGTGCACCACCAACAGGCCGACGTGTTGACCGCCCCGGCGGTGCTGCGGATGGCGACGCTCGGCGGCGCTCGGGCGCTCGGCATCGACAACACCGTCGGCAGCCTCGAGGTGGGCAAGTCCGCCGATCTCGTGTGGTTCAGCGAGTCCAGCCCGTCCATGGCGTTCGTACACGATCCATACCAGGCTATCGTCTACTGCGCCGGTACCCGCGACGTCGCTGGTGTCTGGGTCGAGGGAGAGCGGATCGTCGCCGACGCCGAGATTCTCACCACCGACATCCGCGCCGTCCTTCCCCACGCCCGCGAGCTGGCGGTCGAGCTCGCGACCCGAGCGGGTCTGTCGTCGGAACTCGCGGGCGTCCGCTCGTCCGAACGATGATCCGTGACCGCCGACGCGGGTCGGCCACGGTTCGCTGCCCCCACGGTTCGCGCGGACAGCCGCACTCCTCCTCGGTCACGCTGGCAGCTGTTCCGCGCTGCCCGTCGCGCGGTGGCGGCGGACGGGCAATCGGCGACGGCTCGCCGCGCGATGCTCGGTACTAGCACGCGGGGCCGCGCCGGATGTGGATCCACGGTGAAACAGCGCCCACGCACTGCCCGGCACGCGACGAGAGGCGGTTCGGCCCCGCGGCGGTCGGGCCGCTTCGGTCGCGCGGCGCGCGAGTTCGACGAGGGCGTCCGCCCGTCGCCGTGGCAGGCTGCGGCTGTCCGCCGCGGAGCGTGGTGCCGCCAGTGGCTCGAGCGCCTCGTACACCACGGAGGCTGCCTCGTCGTCGAGTTCACCGACGATTCTGGTCGAGCCACCAGGTAGATCGACCAGGCGCAGGGACCGGTTCGCGGCCGTCAGCGGCGCACGACGCGTGAGATAGGCGTCGTCTCCGCGCCCACCGCTCTCGCCGCCGGTCTCCGGCGTGGCGACCGGTGATCCACGCCGTTGTGACCTTACCTCGTCGGCGTTTCCAGTTCCGGACTCGGGCGCGTCGTCCGGCGGCGGCATCCCGCACTCGGGGCCATCTCCTGACTCACGCTCGCCGACGTCCTCCACCGGCTTGTCGTCGGAAGTGCCGCGAGCGCCTGCCGCAGGCGACGAATCACGGCTCCGGCCGGACTCGTCGTTGTTCTCGGCGCTGTTTGCGGCGCGTCTGCGCCGACGGGGTCCCGTCTCGGCGCGCAGGCGTTCCCGAATGCGCCGCCCCATACGGGCCAGGTCACCCGCGTCGAACGTACGCGCGTGACCCAGCAGCAGGTACTCCGCTTCCAGCCTGACCTCGACGTTGGTCTGCGCGGGGAGGGAGCGGAGCGCCTGTCTGATCGCCATTGCCTGCGCGGGGCTGACCTCACCCTCCGCGAGTGCCCGTCCGGTCGCGGCCAGCGGGCCGTCGACAGCGGCCGCGAGATCCACCAGGCGGACGGCGTCACGCGGCGGCAACCGCAGGCAGGTCCGGATGTGGTCAGCGGTGGAACCTGGATCGGCCTGACGCGCGAGATTGCGGCCGTCGACCTCCCGCACGAGGCTCAGCTGCAGCGCGGCGAGGCGAGACTGCTGCACCGAACACTGGTACAGAGCGTTATCGAGGTCGGCGTCGGACAACGGCCAGAGTGGCGCCGGGATCAGCTCGTCCAGCAGACCGGTCAACATGGCCAGTCCGGAGCAGACCGGTCGATGACCCATCGGCGCGGCAGCATCGATCGTCATGGACGAACCGTAGCGGAGGAATAGAGAAAGTATGTCGACTACGCGCGGGTAACATCACTCTTTGAAGTTTTTCATGCCTTCTACGACCACAACGCACCAGAGGGCGGCGGCCCAACCCGCGCGTGCGCCACCGAGGCACTTCCCGACAAATCCGATCGGAGCAGTCTCTGGTGGCAGACAACGGCGCGCATCGCTGCTAGCGTCGAAAACGTGAGGTCACACGCCCGACGTCCAGCCTGGCGATCAGCCAGCGGACGATGTTCGATGGGCCGCCCGGGTCTCGACGGAGTCCCCTTCCGCCTCTCGTGACCGCCCCCGCAACGAGGCCACCGCCGCCGGCGAACCGGGCGAGACACCTCTGCCCGGTGAGCACGATCAGTTCACCCCAGCCTGCGGCGCGGCCCCCATCCTGCTCTGTGCCAACAAGAGTGGCCAGGCGGGACCTCGGCGCTTTCAGCCCGAATTTCAGGCGCCGCGCGCCGCGCTTTCCGGGCTGAACGTCGCGAACTCGGCCCTCGCAGCGCGACACAGGTGGCGGCGGGCATCCGAGAATCGTTCACGACCGACGTAAGACATGCGCCTCACTTTCGCTTTTGCCGATCAAACGGGGAGAGTCAGCAGATGAGCACCGAAAGCTGGTCGTTCGAAACCCAGCAGATTCATGCCGGAGCCCAGCCCGATCCGACCACCGGCGCGCGAGCTGTTCCGATCTACCAGACGACGAGCTATGTCTTCCGCGACACCGACCATGCGGCGGCGCTGTTCGCACTCGGCGAGCCCGGGAACATCTACACCCGGATCATGAACCCGACGCAGGACGCATTCGAGCAGCGCATCTCGGTGTTGGAAGGCGGCGTCGGGGCTCTCGCGACCGCCTCCGGGCAGGCTGCCGAGACACTGGCGATCCTCAACCTCGCCGAATCGGGTGACCATCTGGTTGCCTCTTCCAGCCTCTACGGCGGAACCTACAATCTTTTTCACTACACCCTACCCAAGCTCGGCATCGAGGTCACCTTCGTCGCCGACCCCGACAATCTGGAGGAGTGGCGAGACGCCGTTCGCCCGAACACGAAGGCGTTCTACGGCGAGACCATAGGAAACCCCCGAGGCGATGTTCTGGACACCGCCGGCGTGTCCGAGGTGGCCCACGCCCACGGCATTCCCCTCGTCATCGACAACACCCTCGCCACGCCGTACCTCTACCGCCCGTTGGAGCACGGGGCGGATATCGTCGTGCATTCGGCGACGAAATTCATCGGCGGGCACGGCACCGCCATCGGTGGAGTGATCGTCGACGGCGGTCGTTTCGACTTCGGGGCGTCCGGTCGGTTCGCGAACTTCACCACTCCCGATCCCAGCTATCACGGGCTCGTGTACTGGGAGGCGCTCGGTCACGGCTCCTACATCGCCAAGGCCCGGGTGCAGCTGCTGCGTGACATCGGCGCGGCCATCTCACCGTTCAACGCCTTCCTCCTCCTGCAGGGCCTCGAGACGCTGTCACTGCGGGTCGAAAGGCACACGGCGAACGCCCAGCGGGTCGCCGAGTGGCTCGAGGCCCGGGACGAGGTGAGCTGGGTCGCCTACCCTGGGCTGCGGTCCTCGCAGTGGTACACGCGTGCGCAGCAGGTACTTCCGCGCGGCGCGGGTGCGATCCTGTCGTTCGGCATCGCCGGTGACGCCGCGGCCGGACGCAGGTTTGTGGAGGGGGTGGAGCTGTTCAGCCATCTCGCGAACGTCGGCGATGTCCGTTCGCTGATCATTCATCCCGCCACGACGACGCACTCACAGCTCACCGAGGCCGAGCAGGCCGCAGCGGGGGTCAGTCCCGACCTGATCCGCCTGTCTGTCGGCATTGAAGGAATCGATGACATCCTCGCCGACCTCGACGCCGGATTCCGTGCCGCCAAAGGCTGATTCGGCGGCCTCCGGCGGTGCGTGGCGGCCAGGAGTCGATCCGGTCGGGCGCCGCCAGTTCGTGCGCCTGCCCGGATCGTTGCCGCTGGAGCGCGGCAGCTCGCTGCCAGACGTCACCGTCGCCTACGAAACGTGGGGGCGGCTCGACTCCCGCGCGGAAAACGCGGTGCTGGTCCTGCATGCGCTGACCGGCGACAGCCATGCTGCCGGGGCCGCGGCACCAGGCCATCCCACCGGAGGCTGGTGGGATGGCCTGATCGGTCCGGGCCTGGCCCTCGACACCGACCGGCTCCACATTGTCGTTCCCAACGTTCTCGGTGGATGTCAGGGCACGACCGGTCCCGCCAGCGACGGTCCGGATGGCCGGCCCTGGGGTGGCCGCTGGCCCGAGATCACCATCGCCGACCAGGTCACTGTCGAGGCGGCGCTCGCCGATGCGATCGGCATCCGGCGGTGGACGGCGGTGATCGGTGGCTCGATGGGCGGCATGAGGGGCCTGGAGTGGGCTGTCGGCCGACCTGACCGGGTGGGGCAGGTGATTGTTCTCGCCTGCGGCGCCACCGCCACCGCGGAGCAGATCGGGCTGTACGACGCGCAGGTCCGGGCGATCATCGGCGATCCCGGCTGGCACGGCGGCGATTACCACGGCCGGCCCTGGGATGATGTACCCCACGGAGGAATGGGCCTGGCCCGCCGGATGGCGCAGATCAGCTATCGCAGCGAGACGGAGCTGGAAGATCGGTTCGCCGCCCGACTGCGGTCCGACGGCCAGTTCGAGGTGACGTCCTACCTCGATCACCATGCCCGAAAGCTTTCCCGCCGATTCGACGCAGGATCCTACGTCACGTTGACCCGGGCGATGATGACGCAGGACCTTGGCCGTGGTCGTGGTGGGGTCCCCGCCGCATTGCGTTCCTGCCCGGTACCGTTCACCGTCGTTGGCGTCGACACGGACCGGCTCTATCCACTTCGCCTGCAGCAGGACATCGCCCAGCTGACCAGTGTGCCACTTCATCGGCTGCGGTCCCGATCGGGACACGATGGATTCCTCATTGAAACGAAACAGGTAGGCGACATCGTTCGCCACGCCCTCCGCGTGCCGTGATCGGCGGTGAAGGCGGGCAGGAGGCGGGAAAACAGCTGGCCGGAGCGGATCCTGGGCGGCATGCTGGCAGCGTGTCCAGCCTCCCGCCCCGATGGACCTCGCCGGTGCTCACCGATCGGCGGATCCGCCTGGAACCACTGCGCATCGATCATGTGGACGCGCTGCTACGGGCCGCCGCCGAGGACCGGCTCACCTATGGCTTCACGGCCGTGCCGGCGACCCGGCCGGCGATGGCCGAATACGTTTCGGCGGCCATCGCGGATCGCGACGGTGGCTTCGCGGTGCCTTTTGCCATTCGCGATCTGGCCGACGACGACGGCGGGGGCGGCGGTCGGGTGGTCGGTTCCACCCGCTTCCTCGATCTTGGATTCTGGCGGCCGGAAAGCAACGCCCATGCGCCGGGCGCCGGAGCCACCGGCTGGTCCGCGACGCAGCAGACCGGCGGGAACGACCAGAGCTGGACCACGACGACCACGACGGCACACAGCGGTGTGATGGCCAATGTGACCGTCTGGACCTCGACGTATCACTTCGGGATGGCCGGCGGCGCCACTCAGTCCGGCGGCAGCCGCACGCCCGCGAGGGAGCCTCGCGAGGGCGGGCCGGCTCCGGGCGCCGCCGCGGGCGCTTGCGCGCCGGAGGTGCCCTCCGCGCCGCCAGCCGAGGGCCGGATTCCGCCGGTCCCGATGGATCCGCCGTCGGTCGCGGAGATCGGCGCGACGTGGCTTGCCGCGTCCGCCCAACGCACCCACATCAACACCCGGGCCAAGGTGTTGCTGTTCAGCCATGCGTTCGAGGACTGGCAAGCCGTGCGCGTCTGTCTGAAGACCGATGTCCGCAATACGCGTTCGCGCGCGGCCATCGAACGCCTGGGTGCCCGCTTCGAAGGAGTTCGGCGCGCGCACATGCTCGCCACCGACGGCGCGGCCCGCGACACCGCGTATTTTTCCGTTCTCCGAGAGGAGTGGCCAGGCGTTCGGGCCGGGCTGGTCGCCCGTCTGGCTCGGCGTTGACGGTTCGACCCGGGAAGGCGTCGAACCGTCATCCGCGACACGGTCCGCGTCCTATTCGAAACGCGGCGGCTGACCCGTCGCCTCGAGGACGGACATCCAGAGGTCGCCGGCCGGGTCCACCTGGTTGCGTTGGCTGACCGCCAGCCCGATTGGAATATGGATGAAGCGGCGACGCCAGCGGCCCACGACCATCTCGGTTCGACCCGACATCGCGGCGTGCACGGCGGCATGCGCGAGACGAATGGTGTACACGCTGTCGTACGGGTTCGCCGGAACGCTTCGGATGAGATAGCTCGGATCGATGTACTTCAGGTTCAGCTCGATCGACTCGGCGTCGAAGTAATCCTTGATCCGGCGGGAGATCTCCTGACCGACGTCGTGCAGCTTGCGGTTACCGGAGGCGTCCGCGCCCTCCGGCTGGTCCGTGATGAGCTCCTGGCCGGCGCCTTCGGCGACCACGACCACGGCATGGCCACGTTCGAGTACCCGGCTGCGCAGGTAACTCAGCAGCCCGCCGTCACCCTCGAGCTTGAAGGGCAGCTCCGGAATGAGCACGACATCAGCGTTGCTTTTGGCAAGAGTCGCGTAACAGGCGATGAAGCCGGAGTGCCGACCCATGAGCCGGACAACTCCCAGGCCACCGGGCGCGGAGGTCGCCTCGGCGTGGGCGACGCGGATCGACTCCGCGGCCTTGCCGAACGCCGTCTGAAAACCAAAACTCTGATCGATATAGGGAATATCGTTGTCGATGGTCTTCGGAATCCCCACGACCGCGATCTTCTCGCCGCGCTCGGTGGCGACCCGGGAGATCTCCTTCGCGCCGCGAAGCGTGCCGTCCCCACCAATGACGAACAGAATGTTGATGTTCATCCGGGAGAGGCAGTCGACGATCTCGCCTGGATCCTGCTGGCCGCGAGAGCTGCCGAGGATGGTTCCGCCATCGTCGTCGATACTGGCGACACTCTCGGCGGTGAGATCGATCACGTCGTGCCCGTAGCGCGGAATGAACCCCTGGTAGCCGTTGCGGAAACCGACGATCCGCCGGACGCGATAGTGCGACGTCAGCTCCAGGACGAGACCGCGGATCACGTTGTTCAATCCCGGACAGAGGCCCCCGCATGTGACGATGCCGACCCGGGTTTTCGAGGGATCGAAGTAGATCTTCCGGCGCGGGCCGGCTGGTTCGAACCCAGGCAACTCGGCGAGGTCGACCCCGCGCTCCAAGATCATGGAAGCGGTGTCGTCGTAGAGGACCTTGTCCGCCTCGTCGATGTAATGCTGTGTCGTCGGCCGTTCACCCAACAACGGCAGAAGGGGTGAATCTATCCGGCATGGACCCAAGGTCTTGACCGATAGATCGGCATTATCCACCAGTAGTGGCGCACCCACCGTTGCCCGGCCCTCGTCTCGTTTGGCGCTTCGTCTCTTCGCTCCATACATACCCGGGCGAGCCCGCGGCAGGACGCCGTCGATCTTCCCAGTTCTTCCAGACCGAGACTACCGCCCCAAACCCACCGCGACGGTGGCATCGGCGGGCCAACCCGGTCACCAGGGGACGGAAACAATCACTTCATCCACTGGAAACCCGCGAAACCGCAGCCTCACCGCCTCCGAAACTTGGCTTCCGCGGACACCTCAGTGCCCGCGTCGGCAGGGAGACTGGCGGGCGGGCGCACTCGCCGTGCGCTCGGGACCCGGCCGCGACATCGTCTTCCCAGGTGGTGGCAGCTTTCCGCCGCAGCGGTTGCCAGCAGGGCGAGGCGCCGCTCCCCCGCCTGGTCCAGCTGCCCCGCCCGGCCTGTCCAGGGACGGCCACGCACCCTTGCCGTCCCTGGACAGGCCGGGCGGACATCACCAGGACATGTCAGGAAGATGTCATGAACGCTTCCGATCACGCGCGCGTTCCAGCCACGAGATCAGCGCCAGCAGCTCGCCGGCCCGCGCCGGCAGCGTCTGCGGACGGTTCTGCCGCGACCCATGCTCCGGCTCGTCCGCGGGCCCGGCTGGGCACCGCCACGGACAGGCGCAACGGTCGGACGGCCCACCCCGGTGGTCCGGTCGACCCGGCGAGGCACCGGCCACTCGCGTGTCCGACCGGCGCCCAACGGACCTGTCGCGGCGGATCACCAGATGCGAAGCTCGGACAGCGTGGAGATCGGGCGGGCGACCACACACCGCCGCTGAGGCGGCCGCGCCCACGCGGGGAGCGGGACGCGGCCATGGTCGGCACGGCGCGACGGCGGTCTCCGACGCGACGGCGAGCGCGTCAGGTGGCTGATCGTCGTGCCGTGCTCGGGCTCGCCGCGCCGCCGTGCCGTCAGGAGCCGCGCGGCAGTGGGGCACGGGGTACCCGGGCGCCTCAGTCCGCTGCGGTGTGACTGGCAGGCTCAGCCGCCGGCCGGTGGCGCACCGGGCCCGGCCGCGATCTCGTCGACAAGTCCCCAGGCCAGGGCCTGCTCGGCGCCGATGGGCTGGCCACTGAGGATCAGGTAGGTCGCGCGTTCGCGGCCGATTCGCCGCGGGAGGCTCGCGGTGCCGCCCGCACCAGGGACGAGGCCCATGGCCGTCTCCGGAAGCCGGAAGGTGGCGTCGGGCGCGGCCACGACCCGCCCGCAGAACGCGGGTAGCTCCGCCCCGGCGCCGATACACAGTCCGTGCACCCAGGCGGTCGCTGGCAGGCCCGTCGCCAGCAGGCTCAGCGGGATGCTGCGGGTCGTGCGCACGGCGTGCCCCTCGAAGGGTCCCGGGAGCGTACCGAACTCCACCAGGTCGCCGCCGCTGGAGAAGGACGGCCCGGCGCCGGCGAGGCGGATCTCCGTGACGTCGTCGTCGAGCCCGGCGAGCCGGAACGCACCTACCAACCCGTCCCGCACAGCGGTGTTCACCGCGTTGTGGACCGCAGGTCGGTTGAGAGTCACGACGAGCGTCGATCCTTCGCGTGCGAGGAGAACCGTGGGGGTGGATCGCACCGCGGGGGCCTCGCGCTCGCCGGGTCGAGGTCGCTGGACAGTGCCCGCGCGGGCCGGTGCGGCGTGACGGCGATCGGTGCCGCGGACCGGTCGCGCCGAGTGGCGCCGGCGGGCGAGCCACCGCGCGTGTTCCGGTCCCGCCTGCAGAGCCGAGTAGGCGAACGACTCGGCGACCACGGCGTCCCGGATGTCAAGGCCGTTGCTGCTACGAAGCAGCTGCACCAGCGCCGCCGCCGCGAACGGGTTCGCCGCGGCCGCGGCGAACAGCAGGTCGACGGTCGCCGTCACCGCTCCCGGCACGCTGACCCAGGGACGGGGCGCATGCGGCCTGCCGGTGAGCAGAATATCGAAGCCGGCCGTGGTGATCTCCCCGGGCGTTGCCTGCGGGTCGTCCGCGACGGCGACGCAGACGCAGGGCAGCCGCTGGACGAGCTCGCCGACGCGGGCGGCGTCGGCCGACGCCGCGTCGACGGCCAGCAGGGCGCGGCCGCTCAGCGGACCGAACGCCTCCGGGTCGGCCCGCAGCTCGGCGAGGACAGCCGCCGACGAAGAGATCATCTTTCTGGCCGCCGCGCGCTCAGGCCGGGTGGCCCGGGCGCATGTCCCGGACGTCCTGGAAGCCGAGCTGGTGGAACGGGCCGGCGGCGGCACCGTCGACCGGTTCGAGGACGAACGCCGTGTGATCGCCCACCTCACTGCGGACCCGGACCGGACCGGCGAACCACGCGCGCGCCTGTTGGAGGATCGGCAGGTGGAAGGGACCCTCCCACCAGGCGCACCGGGCGAACTTGTCGATCTCGTCGCCGGTCTGCTCGCCGAAGAGCGTCGCGAGCTCCTCAGCGGCGGTGTCGAGCAGGTGCACCGCGAGGTGATCGGCGTGGCGGGCGACGCGATGGGTGTGGTTGGCCCGCGAGATGCACACCAGGTAGCGCGGCGGCTCGATGCTGCACTGGGTGTGGAATCCGACGAGGCAACCGCTACGCTCCCCACCCTGCGCGACCGTCGTGACAACCGCCATCGGGTAGCTGATGGCGCTCACCGCGTCGTGAAAGGGGCTCTGTCCAGGCATCGTGTCCGAAGTTCCTCCGATCGGCCCGACCGGTCAACGGATTGCCACCGGCCACGCCGACGACGTCCGACGAGCAGGGCGTCGCACCACGCGCCCCGCCGGAGAGTGATGAAGATCAGCCGGTGGTGGCGGAGCGAGGCTTCGGACCGGTGGACCGCATGTTGACCAGCCGGCCGAGTAGCTCGAACCAGAACGGCGCCCCCGCGGTGAGGGCGAAGCACGCGATCGCGATACCCAGGATCTTCACCAGCCAACGGTCCGCTGACCGGGGCACCTCACGGGGATCGTCACGGTCCTCGGTGGCCCGGATCCAGCCGATCGGAAGGGCGAGGCCGGAGGCGCCCCGCACCGCTCGGATCGCCTCCTCCGTGGCATCCGAGGCCCGCGAGTTCGCCGCGTCGCCGGACTGCTGAGCGCCGGCGCCCGCCGATTCGGCACTCGCGGCCGCGGACTGGTCGAGTTCCGTGCGGCTGGCGGTCACCGCAGCCTGCCGCACCGTGCCGTCCTGCCACAGGGTACGGGCGATGCCGATCGCGTCGAGGTTGAACGCGGCGGACATAGCCAGGGCGTAACAGAGCAGGAACACGGCGACGCGCCGCTTGTACCAGCCGGACAGCCGGTCCATCGCCTCGTCGTACCACTTCGCCAACTCGGCGATGATCTTCTCTCGGTCCCCGCCCGTGCGGACCACCGCCGCCGTCAGCGCAGCCTTCGCCATCGAGGGCGGCATCGCGGCCAGCCCCTCCTCGAGCGTCCCGACCGCTGCGGAGCCGACCGCGGCGACCAGCGCCGCGGCGATCACACGGCCGGCGGCGTGATCCGCGGGGACCGCGTCGTACAGGGCCTCCGCGGTGGTCCCGTTCAGGGTTCGATTGGCCGCCTCGTAGGCCGTCTCGTATCTGGCGCGGTCGTCCGCGGGCGTCTGCTCGGACAGGGTCTGTGGGCGGAGCTGGGAGAGCATCGCGCGGGCCGGCGGATCCACGCGGTCGACCAGGGCTTGGGCGAACACGGTGGACGGAACATAGGAGGGCAGCCGAAGGCGACGGGCGCGGCGCACCGCGGACCATCCGCCGCGAGCCGGCGGATGGTCCGCCACGTTGGCGCTGGGGTCGTCGTCGCCCGCTGTGCGCAGTGCCCGCAGGGGCCCATCGAGGAGCTCCGCCGCCATGTCGGCACCGGTGTGGTCGTCCGCGCCTGGCCGCGGACCGCCAGCGGCCCGGCCTCCCAGTAGCCGGCGCAGCTCCGCCTCCAGCCGGCGGCCCCGATAGTTCAGCAGGCCGAGCACTGCCTCGTTGACGCGGGAGACCGCCAGGCTGAACGCGGCGAACAGCAGCGCGAGACCGATAAGAACGTCCAGCGCGGACGAGTCAGGCATTCACATCTCCCGAAAAGCGCTGTCCGGAACGGCTGCCGGAACCAGTGACCGCCGCCTACCAGTGCCATCGAGACGGACGGCGCATTTCTACACCAGGGACTCAATTCGGCACGCAGCGCCGTCTCGCGGCGCCGCGGAGAGCACAGCCGGTCACCTGAGTGGACACAGCGGACGAGGAGCCCCGGATCGGCCTCGCCACAGCGAGGCCACCGGCCCGGGACGACGGCCCGGGACGACGGCCCGGCACGACGGCCCGGGAGCACCCGAGCCGGTTCGCGGGTACACCGCTGCGTGAAGGTTCCGGCTCCGCCGCACGGAACATGCTGGTCAGCTGGCCCGCGGCCGCGCGACGACGGTGCTGGCACGACTGGTCCGCGGGTGCCCGTCGCCGTGTCCGACGCCAGGCACAGCGGCTCACCAGGGCCCCGGGGCTGGAGGATAGGAGCGTGGTGATGCGTCGCGTCGAGTCCTCCCTGACGGCGGCCCCGGAACCGATGCCCACGAGGATCGAGCCGATGCTCGCCATGCCGGCGCTCACCTCGCCGGACGGTCCGGACTGGGCCTACGAGGTGAAGTGGGACGGTGTGCGGCTGCTGGCGTTCGTCGAGGCGGGCCGGGCCCGGCTGCGCACCCGCGGTGGCCGGGACGTGACCCTGGTCTTTCCCGAACTCGCCGCCCTCGGCCCGGCACTCGAGGGAAGGCAGGTGATTCTCGACGGGGAGGTCGTCGCCTTCGGGCCGACGGGCCGTCCCGACTTCGAGCGCCTGAGCCATCGGGTGCAGATCGCCACCCCAGCACTCGCCCGCCGGGGCGCCGCGGCGATCCCGGTCCGCTATCTCGTGTTCGACCTGCTCTTCCTCGACGGGCACTCGGCTGTGGACCTGGCGTATGTCGACCGGCGTGTGCTGCTGGCGGACCTCGCCGGAAACGGCCCGCTGCGGTTGTCCGAGGAGCTGGCGGGTACGGGCCGCCAGGTCCTGGCCGCCACCGGCCAGGCGGGGCTGGAGGGCGTCGTCGCGAAGCGCCGCGGCTCCCGATACCAGCCGGGGCGCCGCTCGGCCGACTGGGTGAAGATTCGGCACACTCGCCGCCAGAGCGTTCTCATCGGCGGCTGGGAGCCGGGCGCCGGGCGCCGGGCGGACCGCATCGGCGCGCTGCTCGTCGGCACCGCCGCCCCGAGGGGTGCGCGCTACGCGGGCCAGGTCGGCTCCGGCCTCACCGAGGCGACCCTGGATCTGCTGGCCGGTGAGCTGGCGTTCCTGCGGCGGACGGACCCGCCTTTCCGCGATGTTCCCGCCGAGGTCGGCCGCACGGCGGTCTGGGTGGAGCCACGAATGATCGCCGACGTCGAGTTCGGCTCCTGGACCACCGAGGGACGGCTGCGGCACCCCATCTTCAAGGGCCTTCGACTCGACCTCTCACCCGCTGACACCCATCGCGATGAACAGGATTGACTTCCGAGGTTCGCGCCGGTGGGGCGGCGTGCGTCCCGGCGGGACGGGCCGGTCCCACCCGCTGGTGGGACCGGCCCGAACCCTCATCCGCCGGGTCGCGGCGGCATCCGCCGATGCTCAGCCGGTGGGTGGCTGATCGAACGGACCGCTCGGGCCGTACGCGGCCGCCTCGATGTAGATCATCGGGCGCCGGTCGGGATCCTGCAGCGGCCGCAGCGGTGACGTGGTGCCGCGGTGGCTCGCGCCCTGCTCCCACGCGGTGAACGCGGTCATGCCGGCCCAGACACTGACCACCAGGTGGTGGCGCGGATCGGCTGCGGATCGCTGCAGGGTGTTTCCCACCAGACCCACGGTGCCGACCAGCTTCGAGCTGATCGCGTGATAGGCCCGCTCGACGGCGCCTGGGTCCTCCGGCGGATCGATCGCCCAGATCATCACGCGGACTGCCGGTTCGGCGGCCACGCTCAACCGACCGCCGGCACCGGTGCGGCGGCTCCGACCAGGTGCGTCAGCACGCTGCCGGTGACCATGGAACCGCTGGCGCGCAGTGGGTGCAGGGCCTGGCGGTGCTTCAGGTGCCGCTCGCTGCGCTCGAACTCGCGGAACTGGGCCTCGTCGGCCCAGTCACTGACGATGTAGTAGGTGCTCGACTCCTCCTCCGAGCGGACCAGCCACTGGCCCAGGTTGGCGGGATGCGAGGTGACCACGTCGCCGATGTTCAGCCAGGTGCGTTCGAACTCGGCCTCGCGGCCCGGGTGGATCCGCATCGTCAGCATGATCCGGAAAGGCGGGGTCGCGGTCATCAGATTCCTCCGTCGACGGTGAAGGTGGCGCCGTTCACATAGGACGAGACGTCGCTGGCCAGGAACAGAACGACCGCGGCGACCTCGTCGGCCTCGCCGAGTCGGCCCAGCGGAATCCGGTTGGTGTACGCGGCCCGGGCCGCCTCGGGCATACCGGCAGCCTGATCGGTCTCGATGACCCCCGGGGACACCAGGTTGACCCGGATGCCCTTGGAGCCGAGTTCCTTCGACAGGGACCTGGTCAGTCCGATCAGGCCGGTCTTCGCGGCGGTGTAGTGCGCGCGCAGCGGCACGCCGACGAGCCCGGCGCCGGAACCGATGTTGACCACCGAGCCGGAGTCGCCGAGCAGCGCCAGGGCGCCCTGGGTGACCAGGTGGGTGGCGGTGAGGTTGGTGGCCAGCACCTGGGTCCAGGCCTCGATCGGCAGCTGGGCGTACGGGATGTGGCTGATGGTGCCGACACTGTTGATGACGATGTCGAGGCCGCCCAGGTGGGCACCGGTGGCCTCGATCAGCTCCGCGATCCGCGCCGGGTCGGCCACGTCCGCCTGTACGAGCAGGTGGTCGTTGCCGGTGGCCTTCAACTCGCGGCGCAGGCTCTCGGCCTCCTCGCTTTCCCGCTGGTGACCGACGACGACCGTGGCGCCGGCTCGGGCGAGTCCGAGCGTGACGGCTCGGCCGATGCCACGGGTACCACCAGTCACCAGGGCTCGTCGCCCGGCCAGGTCTGGGAACATCGCTGTCTCGTCTCCTGAGTCGTAAGAACGATGGGGTTTCGGACGTCGTGGGACCCGACGTCGACGGATCGGATGGGCCGGCGTCAGGGCAGGACGGGGTCCGCCGCGCGGTCTGCGCGCATCCGGTCAGCTCGGCTCGACGGCACGCAGCACCATGCTGCTGTTGAACCCGCCGTAGCCTCGGGCGTTGACCAGCGCGGTCCGCACCCGGGTCCGGCGCGGCTCGCGCACCAGGTCGAGGTCGTGGTCGGGGTGTGGGGTGTCCAGGTTGCCCACCGCGGGGATCACCCCGTCGCGGATCGCGAGCAGCGCCGTGGCCGCGGCGAGCGCCGAGCCGCCGGCGCACAGCCGGCCGATGAGTCCCTGGGGCGCGGTCACGGGCACCGGCCGGTCACCGAACACCGTGCGGATCGCCGCCGCCTCCTGCGCGTCGAGGTCGACGGAGCCCGCGCCGTCGGCGAAGACGACATCGATGTCGTCGGGTCGCAGGTCGGCGTCGGCGAGTGCTCGCCGCATGGCCGTCGCTAGCCAGCGTCCGTCCGGCGTGGGCCCGCGGTCGTCGCCGTCGTGCGTGGCGGCGTAACCCGCGATTTCCCCGTAGATCTGCGGCGCGCCCCGCGCGGCCGCCGCTTGCGGGTCCTCGACGAGCAGGCTCGCGCCGCCCTCCCCCGGCAGGTAGCCGTTCGCCCGCACGTCGAACGGCTTGTAGGCGTCGGCGGGTGACGCCGCGGTGCTCACCCGCCCGCTGGACAGATGGCAGGTCAGTGCGTAGGGCGTGAGACCCGCCTCGGCCGCGCCGGCGAGGACGGCGGACGTGCCGCGGCGGATGGCCCGTCTGGCCTGGGCGAGGCTGTCCAGGCCGCCGGCGGCGTCACTGACCAGGACACCGGAGGGCCCCTTGAGGCCGTGCCGGATGGAGGTCTGGCCGGTGGTCGCCGCGTAGAACCAGGCGATCGACTGGTAGACGCTCACGGCGGTACGGCCCCGGGTCCACAGTCGTTGCAGTTCCCGCTGCCCGAAGTCGTTGCCGCCCGAGCCGCTGCCGAACACGACCGCGGTCGCGTAGGGATCGTGGGCGGCCGGGTCGTAGCCGGCGTTGGCGAAGGCGAGCCTGGACGCGGCCATCCCGAACCAGGTCCACCGGTCGGTCTGTACGAGAAACCGCTTGTCGACGTGCTCCTCCGGCGTGAACCCGCCGACCTCACCGGCGAGGGTGGCGTCGTAGCGGGCCGGGTCGAAGCGGGTGATGGGCGCGACGCGCAGCTCGCCGCGCAGCGTCGAGGCCCAGTACTCCTCGACCCCGATGCCGCTGGGTGCGACGACCCCGAGACCGGTCACCACCGGCCGGGACGTTCGCGACCCCGGCTGGCGTGGCGCCGGCGTGGACAGGGGATGTTCCTCGGCGCGCGCGACCGAGGCCTGGGCGGTCGCGCTCACCGGTTCGGCGCGGTGAGGACGACGGCGGACTGGAACCCGCCGAACCCGCTGCCCACCGACAGGGCGACGTCAACGGCGTGGTCTCGGGCCACGTTCGGCACGTAGTCCAGATCGCAGTCCGGGTCCCGCGTCGTCCAGTTGGCCGTCGGCGGGACGACGTCGGTCTCGATACTCAGGGCGCAGGCGGCGATCTCCAGCGAACCGATCGCGCCGAGGGAGTGACCGATCATCGACTTGATCGAGCTGACCGGCACCTCGTAGGCCCGCGGGCCCAGAGCACACTTGAAGGCGGCCGTCTCGTGCCTGTCGTTCTGCTTGGTGCCGGATCCGTGGGCGTTGACGTAGTCGATGTCGTCGGGGTTGACCCGCGCGGCCGCCATCGCGATCCGGATCGCCTCGGCCATCTCGGCGCCGTCGGGCCGCAGACCGGTCATGTGGAACGCGTTGGACCGGGACGCATAACCGCCGACGTGGCAGTAGACATGCGCGCCGCGGGCGCGGGCCGCGGCGGCGTCCTCCAGGATGAGGACCGCCGCGCCCTCGCCCATGACGAAACCGTCCCGGCTGGCATCGAAAGGGCGGGAGGCGTGTTCGGGGTCGTCGTTGTGCTGCGTCGTCGCCCGGATCGCGTCGAAGCAGGCGACGGAGATCGGGGAGATCGGCGCGTCGGAGGCGCCGGCGATCACGATGTCGGCCTCGCCGTCGGCGATGAGCTGGGCGCCGTGCCCGACGGCGTCGATGCCGGAGGTGCAGCCGGTGGAGACCACCGCCGCCGGCCCGTGCGCGCCGAACCGGCCGGCGATCTCCGTGGCCAGGCAGCTCGGCACGAGCGCGTGGTAGAGGAACGAGCTGGCATAGCGGGGGTCGACCTCCCAGTGCCGGCCCGAGTCGGACACGACGACGTACTCGTTCTCCAGCCGGGTCGTCGCGCCGACGGCGCTGCCCATGCTCACGCCTACGACCGGGCCGGCGTCGTCGTCACCGAGCCCGCCGGTGCCGGCGGGCCGCAGGTCCAGGCCGCTGTCGTCCACCGCTTCCAGGGCCGCGGCCAGGGCCAGCTGCACGAACCGGTCGTTGCGGGCGATCTGCTGGGCGCTCAGGCCGCCCGCCGCCGGGTCGAAGTCGCATTCGGCGGCGACCTGGGAGCGGAACTGCGCCGGGTCGAAGAACGACAGCCGCCGCGTCGCGGTGCGGCCATCGGTGAGCAGCGTCCAGAACTCCTTGCGGTTGGTCCCGCCCGGGGCGACCACCCCGATGCCGGTGACCGCCACCTCCCGCGGCTGCCTCACCGCCGGGATCCGGGTGGCAGCGACTCGGCCCACGGGCCGGAGCGAATGATCGGCGTGTGCGCCGCGTCGGGGTTGAGGACCGCCTCGGTGTCGACATGGCCGAGATCGGGACGGGGTGCCAGCGGGCTGAGGTGGAACACGAGGAACGCCGTCTCGTCACCGGTGTTCGTGATGCGGTGGCGCATCCCGATCGGCACGCAGACGCCGTGCTCCGCGGGCAGAGCGTGGTCCTGTCCGTCGAGGCGGGCGGTCACGCCGCCGCGCACGCAGTACAGGAACTCCTCCGAGTAGGGATGCCAGTGCTCGGTGACGAACTCGCCTGGTTCCAGGGTGAGAGTGCCGAGGAAGCCGGACGTCGAGCCGACCGTCGCCGGCGACAGCAGCGTGCGGATGTCGCCGCCGCGGCGCCGGTTCGGGGCGACGTCGTGGATGCAGAGGACCTTCGGGGGCGCGATCGTTGGCGATGCCATCTGGGTCGGCCTCCTCAGACCTGTTCCGGCACGCGGGCGGCCGGCGCGTCGGCGAGCGACGTCTTCGAGCCGGCCGCGGCGGCCCGTTCGACCTTGTCCCGGATCACCGCCATCTCCCGGACGGTGTTGGTGTTGAGGCGATCGGTCATCTGCTCGTCGTTGAGCGGCGCCGTGGGCCGCAGGTGGAAGTCCTGCACCCAGCGCATCCGGGTGCCGGTGCCCTCCGTGGTGTAGGTCCAGTGAATGTGCATGTACTCGAACGGGCCGGTTTCGATGCGGTGGGCGCGCACCTGTCGGCCAACCGGGTCGAGGGTGCGCTCCGATACCCAGCTCCACGCGGTGCCGTTCTCATCCGGACGCATGGTCAGCCGGAACCTGAAGGTGTTTCCGGTCTTCTCGATGATCTCGATGGACGCGTACTCCGTGAACAGGTCCGGCCACGACTCCAGGTCGTTGGTCATGGTCCAGACGGTGTCGATGTCGGCGTTGACGAGGATTGAGTTGTCGGTGTGCCCACTCACAGCTACTCCGCAGTTAGGAAAGGGAATCTGGGACGGATGCTCGGTACGGCTACGCGGGTGTTTCGGCGCGCTAGGTGCAGTACAGAACTTCAGTGGCTCAGAGTTTCTCCTCAGACCGGCTCGCGTGTTCCGATGGACGCGTTGATAGTGTCGAGGATCTCAGCGAGCGGCTGCCCGGGAATCATCTCGGCGGGCAGGTCAACGCCGAAGGTGTCGGCAACCTCGGCGGACAGGTGCAGGTAGGCCAGCGAGTCGAGGCCGATGTCGGTCAGGCTCACCGCCAAGGTGTCCGGGCGGTCCGCCTGCGGTAGCCCGACCTGGTCGACGAGGAAGTCGAGAAGTTCGTCGGCCGTCCATCCCTGGGGCACGAAACGCTCCTTTTTTTGATCATCCCGGTGTTTCTGGGCATGACTGTTGACGGAATGGGGCGATTTTTCTCACGGCATGACCGGCCGCGCCGGCCAGAATCGATAATCGCGGCGGAACACGCGGCGAACGTCCTGACAACCGCCAGGCACGTCCCTGCCGCAGGCCACTCCACACACGGACTGCGTGCGGTCGGCGGCGGTCCGTCCAATTTTGGAAAGGTCAGTCGGCCGACCAGTGGTAAAAGCTCCGCGCCATCGCGTCGGCCGGGCCGCGCCAGGTGGCCGGGTCGTAGGCGGTGATGAAGTGGTCCAGCTTGCGGTTTACCTCGACGAACAGGGGATGTTCCCGCACGTTCGCGACGGCCGGCGCGACGTCCGCCGCCGCGTCGATGAGGTGGAAATACAGTCCGTGAAAGGAGAAAAGCTCACGTCGGGTGACACCGACAATCGTGGGAAGCTCGCCCGCGTCGGACTCCGCGAACGTCGCCGCGACGCCGTCGGCGTCGGCGGGGTCCATTCTTGCCACGATCAGGGTTCGATGGGTGTGTTTTCCGGGTGTGGTGGCGGCCGAGGTTTGCGGTCCGGCGGCTGCGGGCACGACATGCTCCTTGGCGGTGCTGGGCCAGGATCCTTCGGGCACGGGCTCGTTTCGGCTGCGGCGACGGAACAAGGACGCGCGGCGAGGGCAGCGCCGCGGGGTCTGCGCGGCGCTGGAATCTGGCAGTGCGGCACGACGGTCTGGCGACTTGGTGGTCTCAACGGCGGGACGGGCGTGCGTCGGCGTCGTTGCCGGGGATCACACGTAGCACATGGTCGGCTGGACGGAACGGGCTCGCGGGCGCGCCGGTGTCGCGACTGCCGGCAGTGCTTCGCGACCACCCGTTCGAGGTGGTCTCTGCTGGGCTCATCGAGAGCATGCGGCCAGATACTGCCGGCGTCCCGGGAACCGCTTGGCAACAAACTGCCCCGGCAATCAGGTGCCAACCAGCACGCACGCGGAGCACAACACGGCGAAAACGCGGCCGGCCGATCTCGGCCCCGGTCCGGGCGTGCCCGTGCACGCCCGGACTCGATCAGGCGTCAGCCCGTGCCGACGAGGTCAGAGCCAGCCGCGGCGGGTGGCCAGGGTGCCGGCCTGAAACCGGCTGCGGGCGTCGAGGCGCGTCATCAGATCCGCGATCATGCGCCGGACGGTGCGCACGGACACGCCGAGGTGACGGGCGGCCGCCTCGTCCTTGACGCCAAGGCTGAGCAGCCGCAGCAGCAGCCGTTCGGCGTCGGAGGGATGGTCCGCGGCCGGCGCGGCTGGCACGTCGGCCAGTTCGCCGGCGATCGGCTCGGCGATCTCCCAGACCTGCTCGAAGAGGGTTCGCAGGACGGAGGCGAGTTCGGGCGTCCGCACCAGCAGAGCGTGGCTGGTGCCCAGGCCGCGACCGCCGCCCCGGCCTGGGGCGGCACCGAGGGCGGGGCCGATGAGCGCGACCCGGCCGTCGACCGTGGTCGCCTCCAGCCTCGGGTCGTCCAAGAGGCGGGCGTCCATCCCGTGCGCGGCAACGGTGCGCAGGTAGCCGACGCCGTTCTCGTCCTGACGGGTGGCGCGCGGCAGTACGCTGCGCATCACGACACCGCGCCGCAGTGCGCGCAGCTCGACGGGCATGACGTCGTTGGACAGCGTCGACGTCGATCGACGCCGGATGCGCAGAGTGAGTACTTCGCGCTCTGCTCGACCGACGATCGCCAACAGCTCCGCCCGGGCGTGGTCGACGCTGTCGATGCGCTGCACCTCGACGCCGTCCGGATCCGGTCGGCTCGCCAGATAGTCGGAGACGAAGCCGCTGACCTGTGCGCGCGCCCGCACGAGCCGCTCATGGCGACGAATGAGCTGTTCATGCTGGGCCTGGAGCAGATGGTCCAGGCCGGCCTCGGGGTGCACCGCGACGAAATGGCCGGGCCGTTCCCGCGAGGCGAGCAGCAGTCCCAATTCCAGGAGACGATCACGGGCCGGGCCGACGTCGCGCGGCGTCTCACCGAGAAGCTCCGCGACGTCGGTCACGCTCAGCGAACCGTGGCGCAGCCAGAGCCGGTAGGCCGACGACACGACGCCGTCCAGGCCAAGAAGATCAAGCACCGTGCCCTTCCCCGGAGCTGGCTCGTGGGTCTCCCGGCGGGGCCCGGCCGGCCAGCTGGTCCCCACCACGGGATGTGTGGTCGTACCGGTCGCCCCCCGGCCGTCGGCGGGGGCGCTCACCCGGACCGTTGGGGCAGCGCCGGCTGGCCCGCCTGCTCGGCGGAGACCATGTCGAGGGCGTGGCGGACCAGTGCGACCAGTGCCTGGCGCACCGACTCGCGCTGGCGGGCGTCGCAGAACACCAACGGCCGGCGGGGGTCGAGGTCGAGCGCCGCCCGGACGTCCTCGCCGCGGTACTCCCGGGAACCGTCGAACCGGTTCAGCGCGACGAGGAACGGGATGTCCCGCTCCTCGAAGTAGTCAATGGCGGGGAACGAGTCCGCCAGCCGGCGGGTGTCGACCAGCACGACCGCACCGATCGCGCCGAGGACCAGCTCGTCCCACATGAACCAGAACCGGTCCTGACCCGGCGTGCCGAACAGGTAGAGGATCACACTGTCGACGAGGGTGATGCGTCCGAAGTCCATCGCGACGGTGGTCGTGGTCTTCGAAGTGACCGAGCTGGTGTCGTCGATCCCGATGCTCGCCGACGTCATCGCGGCCTCCGTCGTCAGGGGCGGGATCTCGCTGACCGCCCCGACGAACGTCGTCTTCCCGACTCCGAACCCACCGGCAATAATGATCTTTACCGGGTGCAGTGACGTCGTTGTCTCCTGCGGGCGCGTTCTAGAGGGCCTGTAGTCCATCGAGCACCTTTTCGATGAGGGCTGCGGAAGGGCGGTCCGATGAGCGGGACGGACGGGTCACGGCGACCAGGCCGGCGTCGAGCATGTCGCCGACGAGGACGCGCACGACCCCGAGCGGAAGGTCCAGCCGCGCGGAGATCTCCACGATCGACTGCATCCGATGGCACAGCAGCGAGATCGCCCGCTGCTCCGCCTCCAACGTCGCGGTCATGAGCCGCCCGTTGGGTGTGGTCATCACGAGGGCGACCAGTTCCAGCGCCCGGTTGGTCGGCCGGGTGCGGCCCCCGGTCACGGCGTAGGGGCGGACGACCGGACCCGCCTCTTCGTCGAACCATTCCTCGTCGTACGACATGCCGGTCCTCCTGCCTGGAGAGTTCTTTGCGGTCCGGTCGGCGCGGGCAGGGGGTCGACCGGCGGGCCAGAATCGCGGCCGCGCCCCCTGCCGGCCGTGGTGGTTCGGGTCGCTACAGCGGAAGCGCGGACTGCATCTGCGCCCGCAGTTCCGGGGTGAGGAACTCGCCGACCCGCGTCACGAGCAGGGCCATCTCATAGGCGATGAGACCGATGTCCGCGCCGGGGCTGGACAGGATCGCCAGACAGGAGCCGTCGCCGACGGCCGTGACGAACAGGAAGCCCTCGTCCATCTCGACGATCGTCTGCCGGACGCTGCCACCACCGAAGAACCGGCCGGCCCCCCGCGCGAGCGAGTTGAAGCCGGAGGCGACCGCCGCGAGCTGGTCGGCCGTCGTGCGGTCCATCCCGTACGACGTCGCGAGAAGCAGGCCGTCCGAGGACAGAGCAATCACGTAGGTGACTTCCGGCACCTTCTTGACGAGGTTGTTGAGCAACCAGGACATGTTCTCGGACGGTCCCAGCGGGCGCATCTCAGGTCACCTTTCCTACGTCATCGCCGTCGTTGGAGTCCTGGCCGTCCGCCAGGCCGCGACCAAAGTTGCTCTGGAAGGACGACATCATCGTGCGGATCTCTTCCGGGCTGCGCTGCGCGGCGAGCGGGGCCGGGCGCTCGGCGGCGCCGTCGCGGCGAAGCTGGGGGGCGAGGCTGGCACGCCGGGTCCGCTTCGGCAGGCCGAGGTCGGTCCGCTCCACGGCGGTCGGGCCGTCGCCGACCGCCTCCCCACCTTCGCGCCCGCGCCCAGCCGGCCGGTGCATCGGGACGATCTCGTCGCCTGGGCCGGGGACACCGGGACCCGCGGGACTCCCGC